>NZ_JAKFWH010000018.1 GCF_021731985.1 Nitrosomonas sp. | reverse complement strand
TTTTAAGCCTAACTCTTTTCGAAAAAATACCTATCGATCAATTGGTTAAAAATACCGATGTGCAAATAACCATGTCGAACAATAATAACCAACTGAATCTATTCAATTAAATCTCCGGACACTTCTGAGTACAGCGGGATATGTCCCCGAATCTTAAGTTGGCTCTCGATATCCTTTGTTATTCTGGAATGGTATCGCAACTCGGAACAGTCAAGATTGCTAGCGGTACTGGCCCACGATACATGATTAACTTAGCTCTTATGGCAACTGAAAAGGCTTTCGACACTTCTAAAACCGCAGATGCAATCTCACGCCTAAGCGTAACGGATTATCGTGAATTTTCATCCTCGGATAGCCAAATTCAGACATATTTATCTTCACTTTTGCTCCCGAGCGAAACTTGTTCAATTTGTTCAGCTCCTCTACCGCAGAATGCCAAATTCTGTAGCGAATGCGGCAACAAAATAATTGCCACATCGATTGTAAGTACACTACTAGAGGAATCTATAGATGGTTTATCAGTTAGCGACCGACTAAAGGACCGAGTCCGGCCGAAATTTCCTACGGTAGGTTCCATCGTGCAAGCAAAACGCAACGAATTGATGAAGATTCCGTACATCAAGGATGTACGCTCAAGAATTATCAAAAATGCTGCCGATGAATTCATTTCAGGATAAAGAGTCGTGCGACATCCGAGACTGTCTGCCACCAGGCGAAGACAACGATCAGAACTGAAGTCTAAGTGGCAGCAATGAGATCAAAAGGTGGATGGCTGGAGTACCAGATGTCATCGGGTTTTTTTGGTTCGCCTCAGTAAAAGATCAGATTCAATCCAGGTTAATTTTTGAAACTGTCAGATCAAGTTTGAGCCAGTGCAAATTATGTTTTTATTGCGCTGATGCGACATCAGCACTCCGCTCAATACATACCCCCAGTTTCTTTACTCCACGAATAATTCCCAGCTTCGCAACGCTGATCTTAACCCACGGCGATTGAAATTCGCTCAGGATGGTCTGCGCGATATGCTCGGCCAATGCTTCCAGTAAAGAAAAGTGCCTATTTGCCAGAATTTCGTTAATTCTTTCGATGATCAACGCATAATCCAAAGCATCTTCGATTTTGTCGGATTGGCATGCACGGCTGGTTGGCAACGCGATTTCCAGGTCCAATTGAATGGTTTGCGGAACCACGCGTTCCCACGGGTAGATGCCGATCAAGGTTTTGGCTTTGAAGTCGTGCAGAAAAATAATATCCATTGGTGATTAAGCGCTAAAATGTGCGGGTTATTCGGGAGCTTCCGGAAGTCTTGCGGATGTGAGCGATACGGGATTCTATTCTATTTTGTTCGGGTGGTGCGAATACTCATGACGATATTGGTTTTTGCTTTGCTGGCCTATTTGCTGGGGTCGGTTTCATTTGCGGTGGTGTCGAGCTGGATTTTTAAATTGCCGGACCCGCGCACCTACGGTTCAAAGAATCCGGGGGCGACCAATGTGTTGCGCAGCGGCAAGAAGACTGCGGCGGTTTTGACACTATTGGGTGATGCCGGTAAAGGCTGGCTGGCGGTGGCTTTGGCGCAACATTACGCGCCACTCTGGAATCTTGGGGATGAAGGGGTTGCTGTCGCCGCATTGGCAGTATTTCTGGGTCATGTTTTTCCGGTTTTTTTGCGTTTCCAGGGCGGCAAAGGGGTAGCGACTGCGGTCGGCGTATTGCTCGGTTTGAATGTGTGGCTGGGGTTACTGGCGATGGCGACCTGGTTGGCGGTTGCGTTCACCTGGCGCATTTCGTCGCTGTCGGCCTTGATCGCAGCGGTATTGGCGCCGCTGTTTAGCGTCGTCCTGCTGGGTTTTAAAGCCGGGACGCTGGCCGTTTCGGCGATGTCACTGCTGCTGATCTGGCGTCACCGGTCGAATATCGTCAATTTGCTGGCGGGGAAAGAAGGCCGTATCGGCGAGAAAAAACCCCCCGATTCCTGATCAATTGTCGGGTTCTTCAAGCATTTCCAGATTCCAGCGCGCGTTGACGGTGAAGCTGCTTGCCGGTGACCAGGTTCTATCAGGCGAAGCTTGCAATCGCATTGCGCCAGCAAAAGCGATCATGGCGCCATTGTCGGTGCAAAATTCAAGCTCAGGATAAAAAACAGTCGCTCCTTTTGCAGATGCTTTGCTGCTGAGATTCTGACGTAATTGATCGTTGGCGCCCACACCTCCGGCGACAACCAGTTGCGTAAGACCGGTCCGTGATAAAGCGGTCAGTGATTTTTCTGTTAATACTTCCACAATCGCTTCTTGAAAAGCTAAAGCAATGTCCGCGCTGGTTTGTTGCGTGATTTCCTGTTTATTGATCAGGGTGAGCACCGCAGTTTTTAGCCCGCTAAAACTGAAATTGAGATCCCCGCTATTGAGCATTGGCCGCGGAAGCTTGAATCGTCCTGCTCGGCCTTGTTTGGCCAATTTTGATAAGGCGGCGCCACCCGGATAACCCAGTCCGAGTAGTTTTGCGGTTTTGTCAAAAGCCTCACCTGCAGCATCATCAACCGTTTCACCCAGCAGCTTATAGTGTCCGACCGCATCCACTTGCATTAATTGCGTATGGCCTCCCGATACCAGCAGCGCGATGAATGGAAAGTTCGGTGCCGGTGTGGATAACAGCGGCGATAACAGATGCCCTTCCAGATGATGGATGCCCAGGGCAGGAATTTTTAGTGCAAAACTCAGTGCAGCGCCGATGCTGGCACCTACCAGAAGGGCGCCAGCCAGACCGGGACCCTGCGTATAAGCGATAGCATCGATTTCGTGCAATCCACATTTGGCTGCAAGCAACGTTTCCTTGATCAGGGGCAGTACACGCCGGATATGATCGCGCGATGCAAGCTCAGGCACGACACCGCCATATTCACTATGCATTTCAATTTGGGAAAAGAGCGTATGGCTCAGTAGACCGCGTTTTGTGTCAAAGAGTGCGATTCCGGTTTCATCGCAAGAAGTTTCAATGCCTAAAACTAGCATCAGGCGATGTAGCGGAATGGCTTAGTGTTTTCCAATCCAGAAATAAGTTTGCGAGAAGCTTGTTGATGAAAGATATTCAAGTTGGGTCTGTTCTAGGCAGGTTATAAAATGTTTCGCTGCTATTCTAGCATTGCTGTAAAAATCAGAGTGAATACAGGATGAACTGAAAAACCAGAGCTGTATAGAAAATCAGGTCTGTGCTAAAGTTCGGCTTTTGCATTATAAGCCTAGGGTGAATTATGGATTACAATTACGAATCTGAACACACAAAATTTATGCGTGAATTTCTGGAAAAGAATCCGCATGTGCAAGAACAGCGATTGGCCGCAAGAAGTATGTGGTGGGATAAAAATCAGAATAGAGAAGAAAACAAGGAATTTAAAGAATCTTCAGTTCCCATGAAACCCTATGTTTATTTCAATGGATAGCATTTTGTAAAGATCAGACTGCTCCTGCGGAGTTGCTCTGATTTCTTTCGGGAGTGTTTGTTATGAAGATATTGATTATGTTGTTAACCGTATTCTTCATAGCGGCCTGTGCGAACTTATCCGACTCAAAAGAAAAAGCCCAACTTTTTGAAGAAAAGTTTGTGGGTGAGCATGCCGCGCTTGCAAGTTGCGTGGCGAATAAACTGCAGTCCGATGGAAGGTCATTTATGCGGGCTCTCCAATTCAGAAACCGGCAATATCCGGATATGCAAGCATCGGAGATTCATGCGTACGATACAAGGTATCTGCATAACGCTTATTCGACTTATGCGCCATCGAATCCCGACGCTATTCTCATCTATGGCAATCCGGCCCCGGAAATTTTATCAGCCGCGCAGCGCAGTGAAAACGACAAATCTGTTTACGTATTTGCTCTGTTGCTACAAAAAATTGATGACACAACGGTCAACGCATCCCTGAAGGGAGATTCATTCATGGGTGATATAGCCTGGAAAGTCCTTCAGTTGTGTGTGGTCTCTTCAACCAAACCGTTGGTTCCGTAACCAGAAACTGGTCAGTTATTATTCCCGGATTTGGCCAGCAGCACATCCAATGCGCGTGCGCTTAAAATGCGCTTGAGAATGCCAAACAGATAAGTGGGAAATGTCACATAATAGCGCGGTTGCGGTTTGGTGGCTTCCAGCGCGTGGATTACTCGCTTGAGTACAGCTTCGGGCGGCAATGTGAAGGGAACGGCTGGACCCTGCTTGTTCAGGCGCGTTAATACACCCTGATATTTTTCACGGTGAAAGCTGTTTTCAATATCGATGTATTTTGCCAGTGCCTTGACGGCATTCATGCGAAACTGACTGGCGATCGGCCCCGGCTCAATCAGGCTGACGTAAATGTTAGTGCCTCGTAGCTCTAGTCGTAACGTGTCACTGAGCCCCTCAATGGCATATTTGGAAGCATTGTAGGCGCCCCGGAAAGGTAGGGAAACAAAACCTAAAACCGAGCTGTTCTGAATAATTCTTCCGTAGCCTTGGCGGCGCATGACCGGTATCGCAAGATTGGTGAGCTCCTGCCAGCCAAAGACATTGGTCTCGAATTGCGCGCGTAGGGCATCGCGATTCAAGTCTTCCACGGCACCCGGCAATCCGTATGCGCCATTATTAAATAGGGCGTACAGTTCACCATCCGTACGACGCATAACCTCTTCAAAAGCAAAGTGAATCGAGTTTGAATCGGTTAAATCCAGACGGAAGCTTTCCAGACCTTCGGCCAGCAGCATTTCAACACTGTCCCGTTTTCTGGCTGTGGCAAACACGCGATAACCCCGTGCATGCAGTGCTTTGGCCACACAGTAACCGATCCCGCTTGAACATCCTGTAATAAGTATGGTTTTTTTCATTTGCTCAGATTAACCTGTGAATGGGTAGTTTATGTACCGGCTATTTTTCATAACTTGACAACAGACTTGATGCGAAGATAGCATCAATTAGCGATACAAACCTTTCGACAGTAGAAAATAACATAAGAAAAGACCGTCTATGGCAAAAATTTTATTCCGTTTAAATGGCGTATCCGATGATGAGGCAAATGATGTGCGTGAATTGTTAACCAACAATGCGATTGATTTTTATGAAACATCGTCGAGTAACTGGGGGGTATCAATGCCGGCAATATGGCTCAGCGATGACGATCAATTTGAGAAGGCGAAAGCATTACTCGATGCTTATCAAAATGCACGAACGGTCAGAATGCGGGACGAGTACGATCGCTTAAAACGAGAAGGAAAGAATAAAACCTTCGTGGACTCTGTTGCGCAGAATCCTGTGCGTTTTACGATCCATTTGGCACTTGCGTTGTTGGTCATTTATTTGTCTATCACGCTGGTCCTTGATCTTGCAAAATAGCAGAACGAAAATAGTAACCCAGTCATCAATATTCATCGAATGCGGTATGATAGTAGTCCAAATCCAGAAACAACATCTAAGAAGGAGAAAAATATGAAGTTTACTTTGAAAGCAGTTGCCGCAGTACTTGTCATAGCTCCACTTTACGGTCATGCGGGAGGAGATCCTGAACACGTTAAATTTCCAGAAGGTTATGAAAAAACTTTTACAAAATATGCAACCATGAATCGCGCGAATCAAACACAGGTTGCTAAGTTGTATGCCAACGAGGTTGCGATTTCCAGTTATACACAAGGAAATATGAGCGCCTCCGGTGCTGTCATGATTATGGAAATATATACGCCAAAAAAAGGTGCGGATGGCAAGCCCATTGCTGGCAGTGACGGTACCTTTGAAATTGATTCACTGGCAGCAGTTGCTGTGATGGAGAAGAGAGGCAATTGGGATGCCGCTTTTCCGAAGGAAAATCGTACAGGTGACTGGGGATTTGCTGTTTACAATCCGGATGGTACTGCAAAAAGTAACGATTTGAATTGCGTGCAATGCCATACACCATTACAAGCACAGGATTACTTGTTCACGTATCAGAAATTGGTTGATTTCGTGAAGAAATAATATATCCAAATGAATTGAGAAGATAATCTTGTTGGTACGGATCGTCTTCTCACAGATGGTGCGATGTTTTTTGAGCTATTAATATGGATGAATGATCCGTAGCATAAGCCCTCCAACCGTAACTAATAATTGCACAAATCATCATCTTGACTCCAATTTGGCCGATTTCGATCAAATAATTGTGTAGAAAAATAACAAATCAAAAACCAGTTTTTATACTGTGAACAAAAATTATTCAACAAATAATTCTCTACTGAATCAAGACAAACGTGATCCATGCTCAATTAGATCCTATGTAAGTACATAGTTTTAAGGGAATTCGTATTTCCTGCGAAGCTACTCTAAGGGATCAATAAAGGAAAACTCATGAGGGATGTTGTCATTCTAAGTGGTGTACGCACGGCTATCGGTGATTATGGTGGCGCACTTAAACAGGTTGCTCCAGCTGACTTGGCGGCAAAGGTTGTGCAAGAAGCGGTGTTGCGAGCTGGGATTGATCCAGATGAAGTTGGACACTTGGTTTTTGGCAACGTGATACATGGAGAATCTCGTGATATGTATTTGGCGCGCATTGCTTGTGTCAACGGCGGCTTACCGCAGCATACTTCGGCATTGACAGTGAATCGGCTGTGTGGAAGTGGTCTACAAGCGATCATATCGGCGAGTCAAAATATTCTGCTGAATGACACCGATGTGGCAGTCGCCGGTGGTGCTGAATCCATGAGCCGGGGAGGCTATTTGTTACCTGCACTGCGGTGGGGGCAACGCATGAATGACGGTGGTACGGTGGATATGATGATCGGGGCATTGACCGATCCATTCGATAACGTGCATATGGGCATTACTGCCGAGAATATTGCCACTAAATGGCGAATCAGCCGTGAAGTACAGGATGAATTTGCGGCAGAAAGTCATCGCCGCGCCCTGCATGCGATAACAAACGGTTATTTTAAAGAGCAGATATTGCCTATTGCAATAACGACACATAAAGAAAAAATCCTTTTTGATACTGACGAGCATCCCCGTGAAAACACAAGTATGGAAACTTTGGCTAAACTGCGTCCTGTTTTCCAAAAAAATGGTACCGTAACTGCAGGCAATGCCTCCGGTATTAATGATAGCGCCGCCGCATTGGTGCTCATGGAAAGTAAAGCAGCGCAGAGATGCGACTTGAAACCGTTGGCACGGCTGGTTTCTTATGGTCATGCCGGTGTTGATCCCAAATTTATGGGCATCGGGCCGATACCGGCTGTTCAGAGTGCTTTGCGGCGTGCAAATCTTAAAATAGCGGATCTTGATGTCATTGAATCCAACGAAGCCTTCGCTGTACAGGCGTGTGCTGTAGCAAAAGAGCTACAATTTGATCCGGAAAAAACTAATCCGAATGGTGGTGCTGTTGCGTTGGGCCACCCCATCGGGGCGACTGGCAGTATCTTGACGATTAAGGCTATTTATGAACTGCATCGTTGTGGCGGCAGATATGCCCTGGTGACCATGTGCATAGGCGGCGGTCAGGGAGTCGCCGCAATATTTGAAAGGCTCTAGAAGCTTGACTTAACACCGCGGATAGTACTTAACCGCCCGTTGTAGATTGATAGATCAGAATTTTACATTGACTGAGTAGAGTGGTTCAGCTATAGTTACGCCTTTTTTAAGCGTGGGTAACGCTGTCTGTTCCAAGGGCGGGTATAAAGCATGTCTTGGATAAAAAATAGACCGCTCAATATTGTTCTGCGCCTGCAATTGCTTGTTACATTAATGGCAGCATTTGTGATTTGGTTTTTTCTGGGTATTCATGGCGCGGTATCGGCAGTACTTGGCGGGGCAGTAAGCGTGATATCCTCGGCAGCATTTGCGATAATTATATCCCGGCACAAAGGGTATACTGCTGAAGGGACGATCAGAACTGCATTAAGGGCTGAAGCAGTAAAAATAATATTGACTGTAGGCCTGTTATGGATGGTGTTTAAAAATTATGAGGATGTAAATGCATTTGCATTTATTGGAACATTTATCCTCAATGTTTTGGTCTATAGCATGGCGTTACTCGTATCAGACGATACAAAATAAGATAAATTTAATGGTAGAGCAGGCAGCGCATGGCATCAGATACAGAACTTACTCCAACATCGTACATTAATCATCATTTAACTAATTTAACAACGCAAGTCAGCGAAGGTTCATTTTGGGTTTTGCATGTTGATACCCTGGTTACATCTTTAATTCTCGGTGTTATTAGTTTTGGATTTATTTGGCTGGTTGTACGTAAAGCAACGCCTGGTGTGCCGTCGAAACGCCAGGCATTTGTCGAGCTTGCGGTTGAATTCATTGATAATGAAGTTAAAAATACATTTCATGGTAACCGGCATGTGTTTGTTGCGCCTACAGCGTTAACGATATTTGTGTGGGTTTTGATGATGAACGCTATGGATATTCTGCCAATAGACATTATGGCTTGGATCTATGAGCATGCATTCGGTTTGCATAATTGGCGGACAGTGCCGACGACTGATGTAAATACAACATTCGCGTTGGCTCTTTCAATATGGTTCTTGATGCTTTACTTTAATGTAAAGGTCAAAGGGTGGGGGGGCTGGATGCATGAGCTCTTTTGTACGCCATTTGGAAAAAATCCATTGCTTTGGGTATTGAATCTGTTGTTTAATTTCATAGAATATGTGTCTAAGCCGCTATCGCATTCGTTGCGCCTATTCGGAAATATTTACGCAGGTGAAATAATTTTCTTGCTACTGGGTATGTGGGCAGCGACAGGTGTTTCGGGTGCAATTTTTGGTGCGATTTTAGGAGCAGGTTGGGCAATATTTCATATCTTGATTGTTACTTTGCAAGCTTTTATTTTCATGATGCTGACAGTAGTCTATATATCCATGGCACATGAATCTCACTAGATTTATAAGCTTTATTTTTGTAGTATATTTTTAATCTTTAACAAAGGGAATCTAAAATGGAGAATTTGCAGTATTTGGCAATGATTCAGGCATATACCGGAATAGGTATTGGTTTGATGATTGGACTTGGTGCGGCAGGCGCGTGTATCGGAGTGGGTGTGATGTGTAGCCGTTTTCTTGAGGGTGCGGCACGTCAACCAGAAATGATACCTACTTTGCAGGGCAAGGTATTTCTGTTGCTCGGCTTAACCGATGCTTCCTTTATTATTGCCGTGGGTTTGGCAATGCTGTTTGCATTTGGTAATCCATTGCTGGCAGTTATTCAATAATAATGTTATTGCTGGATAGATCAGATTTTACAGGCTTGTCATGAATATTAACTTTACTTTAATCTCTCAGGCGGTAGCCTTTTCAGTATTTATTTGGTTTACTGTTAAATTTGTATGGCCGCCGTTATTGCGTGCAATTGAAGAGCGTCAAAAAACTATTGCCGATGGATTGGCGGCTGGAGAACGCGGACGTCATGAATTAGAGTTGGCAAGTCAACGCTCTTCTGATGTATTGAAAGAAGCCAAACAGCGTGCCTCAGAAATAATTTTGCAAGCTGAGAAACGAGCCTCAGAGATTGTTGAAGAGTCTAAAAGAACAGCAAAAGAAGAAGGCGATCGTATAATTCTTGGCGCAAAGGCAGATATAGAGCATGAGGTATTTAGTGCAAAAGAAGCGCTACGTCAACATGTTGCTGAACTGGCTGTTGCCGGCGCAGCAAAAATACTGCGACGTGAAGTCGATGCCAAAGCGCATGCCGATATGCTCGCTTCTATTGGGGAAGATTTGAAATAATGGCTGAAGCGATTACAGTTGCAAGACCTTATGCAGAGGCTGTTTATAAGCTGGCAGTTGCCAGTGATAGTTTGGATCAATGGTCAAAAATGTTACAGCTTGCGGTAGAGATTGCAGAAGATGAGCATGTAAAGCCACTCATTGGCAATCCGGTGGTTTCTGCAAAGCAGATCGGAGAATTGTTTCTGGAGATTGGACGAAATAAATTTAATTCTGATGCTCGTAATCTGATGATGCTATTGGCGGAAAATAAACGGATAACAGTACTATCGCAGATTAATCAATTGTTTGAGCAATTAAAAGCGCAACACGAAGGTGTGTTGGACGCGAATATCGTAAGTGCATTTACAATGGAAAGTAAGCAACTGAAAAAATTGATCGATGATCTCGAACAAAAATTTAAGCGCAAGATAGAGGCACAAGTAAGTGTGGATCCAGAATTAATAGGTGGAATTAAAGTTGAAATTGGTGATGAGATTCTTGATGCCTCAGTTCGCGGTAAACTTGAAGCCATGGCCGTTGCCCTTAAAAGCTAGGAGTTAAATGAAATGCAGTTAAATCCATCCGAAATCAGTGAACTGATTAAAAAAAGGATTGAAGGACTTGTTGATACAGCAGAAGTCCGTACGCAAGGAACTATTGTTTCTGTAACGGACGGTATTGTGCGTATCCACGGTTTGTCAGATGTGATGCAAGGTGAAATGTTGGAATTTCCCGGTAATACCTTCGGTTTGGCGCTGAATCTTGAACGAGATTCAGTGGGTGCAGTTATTATGGGCGCGTATGAGCATATCTGCGAGGGCGATACAGTTAAATGTACCGGACGTATTCTCGAAGTGCCTGTTGGAGAAGGGTTGTTGGGTCGCGTTGTGAATTCACTGGGACAACCTATAGATGGGAAAGGACCAATTACAGCAGTAAGGTCTGAGCCTATCGAAAAGATAGCGCCGGGTGTGATTTGGCGTCAATCTGTCGATCAACCAGTTCAGACAGGTTTGAAATCGGTAGATTCTATGGTACCGGTTGGACGTGGGCAGCGTGAATTGATTATCGGCGATCGTCAAACAGGGAAAACTGCGGTAGCTATTGATGCGATCATTAATCAGAAAGGTCAAAACATGTTCTGTATTTATGTTGCGATTGGACAGAAGGCCTCTTCAATAGCAAACGTGGTACGTAAACTGGAAGAACATGGTGCAATGGAATATACCATTGTAGTGGCAGCAACCGCGTCAGAATCTGCAGCACTGCAATTTATTGCACCTTATTCTGGGTGCACGATGGGTGAATATTTTCGAGATAAGGGTCAGGATGCGTTGATTGTTTATGATGACTTAACGAAGCAAGCATGGGCATATAGGCAAATCTCATTGTTATTAAGACGTCCGCCAGGGCGTGAAGCATATCCAGGTGATGTGTTTTATCTTCATTCACGTCTGCTTGAAAGAGCAGCAAGAGTTAGTGTCGCATATGTCGAAAAGGCTACTGCAGGCGCAGTAAAGGGTAAGACTGGATCACTGACTGCTCTGCCAATCATTGAAACGCAGGCTGGTGATGTGACTGCTTTCGTGCCAACCAATGTGATTTCGATCACAGATGGACAAATATTCTTGGAAACAGACTTATTTAATGCGGGTATTCGCCCGGCAATTAATGCAGGTGTGTCCGTTTCACGGGTCGGTGGCGCGGCACAAACTAAGGTTATCAAGAAATTAGGCGGTGGCATACGTCTGGCATTAGCGCAATATCGTGAATTGGCTGCATTTGCCCAGTTCGCATCTGATTTGGATGAGGCGACACGTAAGCAGCTTGAGCGTGGAAAAATGGCAACTGAATTGATGAAGCAATCGCAGTATGCAACACTGAGTGTATCTGAGATGGCGCTTACTTTGTTTGCTATTAATAATGGTTATTTCGATGATGTTGAAGTTAAGCGGGCATTGGCATTTGAATCTGCGCTGAAGAGCTATATACGTAATCAGCATGGAGCTATTCTAGATAAGATCGAAAATACTAAAGAACTAGATGCGGAAACAGAGAAGGATTTGACCGCTGCAATCAAAGAATTCAAGCAAAACGGAACATATTAATAATGGCTGGCAGCAGAGAAGTACGAAATAAGATAAAGAGTGTAAAGAATACGCAAAAGATAACGCGTGCCATGGAAATGGTGGCGGCTTCTAAAATGCGTAAAGCGCAAGATCGTATGAAAAAAGCGCGGCCTTATGGTGAAAAAATACGTAATGTCGCAGCACATATGAGTCGGGCAAATACAGAATATCGACATCCATTTTTGATAGAGCGGGATACGGTAAAACGTATTGGCATTATTATAGTGACTTCAGATAAAGGGCTTTGTGGTGGTTTGAACACTAATGTTCTACGTAAAGCTATTAATCAAATGAAGGCTTGGCAGGCGGATGGTGAGCAAATTGAAGTTTGTTGCATAGGCAATAAAGGCCTGGGTTTCATGAGCCGTATCGGTGCAAGTGTTACGTCGCAGGTTATAGGGTTAGGCGATACTCCTGATATGGAGAAACTCATAGGTGCGGTTAAAGTTGTATTGGATGGCTATACGCAGGACCAATTCGATCGAGTGTATGTTTTTTATAATCGCTTTATCAATACCATGAAGCAAGAGCCCGTGATGGAACAGTTGCTGCCATTGACGGATGAGCGTATGCAGAAGGAAGATCAAACTAACGATAAACCAAAAGCTACATGGGATTATATTTATGAACCTGAAGCAAAGCCTGTTATAGACGATATTATGGTACGTTATGTCGAAGCGTTGATATATCAAGCTGTCACTGAGAATATGGCATCCGAGCAGTCTGCAAGGATGGTGGCGATGAAAGCTGCATCTGATAATGCAGGAAGTGTCATTGATGAGTTGACATTGATTTACAACAAATCTCGACAAGCGGCAATTACCAAGGAATTGTCGGAAATTGTCGGCGGTGCGGCGGCTGTTTAAAACATTTTTAGTATTTAGTTAGGGAACAACGATGAGTCAAGGAAAAATTGTTCAGTGTATTGGTGCGGTGATTGATGTGGAATTTTCACGTGAATCCATCCCAAAAGTATATGATGCATTAATAATGGAAGGTTCTGAACTGACGCTGGAAGTGCAGCAACAGCTGGGCGATGGCGTGGTGCGTACAATTGCACTGGGATCTTCTGATGGATTACGCCGTGGAATGATGGTTAAAAATACGGGCAAACAAATTACTGTACCTGTCGGAACCAAAACATTGGGACGTATTATGGATGTGCTGGGTCGTCCAATAGACGAAATGGGTGAAATTGGTGCAGAACAAACCATGTCCATTCACCGAGAAGCACCAGCATTCGACGAATTGTCAGCATCGACCGAATTATTAGAAACGGGCATTAAAGTGATTGATTTGATTTGCCCGTTTGCAAAAGGCGGGAAAGTCGGGTTATTTGGTGGTGCAGGTGTCGGCAAGACCGTCAATATGATGGAGTTGATCCGTAATATTGCGATTGAGCACAGTGGATATTCGGTATTTGCGGGTGTGGGTGAACGTACTCGGGAAGGAAATGACTTTTATCATGAGATGAAAGAATCCAAAGTCCTTGATAAAGTTGCACTGGTTTATGGACAAATGAATGAACCACCTGGAAATCGTTTGCGCGTGGCGCTGACGGGATTGACCATGGCGGAATCATTTCGAGATGAAGGTCGTGATGTGTTATTCTTCGTTGATAATATTTACCGGTATACATTGGCAGGGACCGAAGTATCAGCGTTGCTGGGACGTATGCCATCAGCAGTGGGTTATCAACCGACATTAGCTGAAGAAATGGGACGTTTGCAAGAACGGATCACATCGACAAAAACAGGTTCAATTACATCAATACAAGCTGTTTATGTACCAGCTGATGACTTAACCGATCCATCTCCAGCAACAACTTTTGGTCACTTGGATGCGACCGTTGTATTGTCTCGTGATATTGCTTCTTTAGGTATTTATCCTGCTGTGGATCCACTTGATTCAACTTCACGCCAGCTTGATCCACAAGTTGTGGGTGAAGAGCATTACAATACTGCACGTGCTGTACAGCAAACATTGCAACGCTATAAAGAATTAAGAGACATCATTGCTATTTTAGGTATGGATGAATTATCACCCGAAGACAAATTGGCAGTTAGTCGTGCGAGAAAGATTCAACGTTTCTTATCACAGCCATTTAACGTTGCTGAAGTCTTTACCGGGTCTCCAGGAAAATATGTATCGCTTAAAGATACAATCAAAGGTTTTAAAGGTATTGTGGAAGGTGAGTATGATGATCTACCAGAACAGGCGTTCTACATGGTTGGCGGCATCGAAGAGGCTGTTGAGAAAGCCAAGACCCTTCAATAAATTGAGAGAAAATATCAATGGGCACCATTTTTCATCTTGATATCGTTAGTGCTGAAGAATCTATCTATTCCGGCCCAGTGGAATTTTTGGTTGCACCAGCACAAATGGGTGAAGTAGGTATTTATCCACGTCATACTCCGATGTTGACAAGAATCAAATCTGGGATGGTGCGTATCAAAGCACAATTAAAAGAAGAAGAGCTGATATACGTGTCTGGAGGTATGTTAGAAGTTCAACCTGATATTGTTACCATACTGGCAGATACTGCAGTTCGCAGTCATGATCTTGATGAAGCGAAAGCCATCGAAGCAAAACGAGCAGCAGAAGAGGCTATGAAGAGTAAAGAGTCTGAGTTAGATTATGCGAGAGCCCAGGCAGAATTAATCGAAGCCATGGCGCAATTGGCCGCAATTGATAAACTAAGAAAACGCGGACACTAATTAAAAAACTGAAAGTAAAAAAGGCGACGTATGTCGCCTTTTTTGTGTCTGCTGTCTGAGTTTTTGCTGATTGTTTTCTACCAAGTTTCTCTGGCCCACTTAATAAGTGATAAAGTATTGAGCAACAATACGCGTTCCTGATCATCCTCACACTATGCTCCTTATAAATGAAGGGTGTGTATTTCATTACAGTTGATTGAATCGAATTGAATATACTTAAAAATAAAGGGAGTTCAATATTGTGACTAAAAAACTTAATGTTGTAATACTCGCAGCAGGTGAAGGAAAACGCATGCGTTCTTTTCTCCCGAAGGTATTGCATACTTTGGCGGGACGTTCATTGCTAATGCATGTTACTACCACGGCCCGATTGCTATCACCTGATAAAATCTGCATTGTCATCGGGCATGGAGGGGAGATAGTAAAACAATCAGTTGCCGGCGATGATTTAACTTGGGTTCTGCAGCCGCAGCAATTGGGTACCGGGCATGCACTAATGCAAACACTGCCGCATCTCGATAGAGATGGTTTGACGCTTGTGTTGTATGGAGATGTGCCATTAATCAGCATTCAAACATTGCGAGAATTAATAGCTAAAGCAGAAGAAAAGTACTGTGTGTTGTTAACTGCTGAGGTTGAGAATCCCTTTGGTTACGGCAGAATTGTGCGCGATTCTGATACAAAAACAATTAAAGCTATTGTAGAGCAAAAAGACGCCAATACTGAGCAACAAGAGATTCATGAAATTAATACCGGAATAATGCTGATACCCAATGATTATTTGCATAATTGGCTGCCAAAAATTGAAAACAAAAACACGCAACATGAATATTATCTGACTGATATCATTGCCTTGGCCGTTAGGCAAAGTGCTCAGGTCGCATCGTTACAAGCAGCAAATCTCTGGGAAGTAATGGGCATTAATAACAAATCTCAACTAGCAGAGCTTGAACGAATTTATCAAAGACACTGCGCTGATAAGCTCTTACATCTGGGGGTCAGTTTGATAGATCCGTCGCGAATTGATATAAGAGGAGAGCTTGTTTGCGGATCGGATGTTGAAATTGATGTTGGTTGTATTTTTGAAGGAAGGGTTAAGTTGGGTGATTCTGTTCAAGTGGGGGCGCATTGCATATTGAAGAATGTAATAGTAGATGCAGATACTACTATACTACCGTACAGCATGATTGAAGATACAGAGATAGGTGGAAGCTGCAAGATTGGACCTTATGCACGGATTCGACCTGGAACCAAACTTTCTAACAAAGTGCATATCGGCAATTTTGTCGAAGTGAAAAATAGCCAGATCGCTTTAGGAAGTAAGGCCAATCATTTAAGCTATATTGGTGATTCCATCGTAGGAAAGAATGTCAATATTGGTGCTGGAACAATTACTTGCAATTATGATGGTGCTAATAAACATCAAACGATCATAGAAGATGATGTATTTATCGGATCTGATACGCAGCTTATTGCGCCGGTGAGAATTTCTAAAGGTTCAACAATCGGGGCTGGATCGACTATCACTAAGGAAACGCCGGAAGGTCAGCTTACTTTGTCCAGATCGAAACAAATCAGTGTTGCTGGCTGGAAGCGTCCGCAGAAGCCAAAAGTATAGAGTAGAATTATTGATGTAGTAGATTTTTATTTATCAGCCTTAGTTGCAAGGAGAGTGCACTATGTGTGGAATAGTTGGTGCAGTAGCCAATGGTAATGTTGTTCCAATGTTGCTGGAAGGATTGCTACGCTTAGAATACCGAGGGTATGATTCTGCCGGACTGGTGGTAACGTGTAATGGCCTGCAGAGATTACGCACGACAGATCGCGTAATCGAATTGCAGAAGCTTACAATAAAGCAGAAAACACACGGACTTGCAGGCATTGCCCATACACGTTGGGCGACGCATGGAGCACCGTCAGAACGTAATGCGCATCCCCATTTCTCCGGAACTGTAGGTACAGATACTAGAATCGCTATCGTGCATAATGGAATAATTGAAAATCATGAAATAATGCGCAAGCGCTTACAGGTAGAAGGATTTGAATTTATATCGGATACCGATACCGAAGTTATTGCGCACCTCATAGCATTTAATCTTAAGCGGACCGCTGATTTATTAAAAGCGGTTTGCGAGTCTATCGCTGAATTACAAGGTGCTTACGCAATTGCTGTAATGGAAGAAGCTCGACCTGAGAAGCTTGTTGTTGCACGTAACGGAGCACCATTGTTACTGGGTTTGGGTGAAAGCGGGAATTATGCGGCTTCTGATGCATCGGCATTATTAAAAGCAACCAGGAATATGATTTACCTGGAAGAAGGCGATGTCGCTGAGCTGACATGCAACGGATATCGCATTGTCAATTGTCTTAATGGCAGTTTAGTGCAAGAAGTGGAACGCACGGTTCACGAAAGTAGTCTGGCGAGTGAGGCGATAGAAATGGGACCGTATGCACATTTCATGCAGAAGGAAATATTTGAGCAACCGAGTGCTGTGGCAAATACGCTGGAAATGGTATTTAGTGCTCAGTCTATTTCACCCAATTTATTTGGTAGTGAAGCTGAGAAAGTATTTAATAAAACCAGCAGCATTCTGATACTGGCCTGCGGAACCAGTTATCATGCAGGCTTGGTTGCTCGTTACTGGCTGGAAACTGTTGCTGGTCTGCCATGTAACGTTGAAATAGCGAGCGAATACCGTTATCGTGACCCCATTGCAGACCCAGCTACTTTAGTGGTTGGCATTTCCCAATCGGGAGAAACTGCAGATACACTGGCGGCAATGGGCTATGCGAAGAAACTGGGTCATCAATACAGCCTTGCTATTTGCAATGTCCCAGAAAGTGCTCTGATACGGCAAACGGATCTGCGTTTTCTCACCCGGGCAGGTCCAGAAATTGGTGTGGCCTCGACCAAAGCGTTTACTACGCAATTAGCATCACTTTTACTATTAGCGGTGACACTGGCGAAGATGCGCCATAAATTATCTATCGAAGATGAGCAGCGGATGATTATGGCGCTACGTCATTTACCGGTAGCCTTGCAGCATGCACTACAAGTTGAGCCGCAAGTGAAGATTTGGGCTAAAAGTTTTGCACAAAAGCGCCACGCATTATTTCTTGGGCGCGGTGTTCATTATCCCGTTGCTATGGAAGGTGCACTTAAACTCAAGGAGATTTCTTATATACATGCAGAAGCCTATGCGGCTGGAGAATTAAAGCATGGTCCGTTAGCTTTAGTAGATAGCGAAATGCCAGTTGTTGCAATAGCACCCAATGATCAGCTGTTAGGTAAGCTAAAATCGAACCTGCAAGAAGTACATGCACGAGGTGGCGAACTCTATGTGTTTGCGGATGCAGATTCCCAGATAGTGCAAGGCGAGAATCTGCATGTAATCCGATTAGCAGAGCATGCTGGTTTACTCAGTCCAATTCTTCATACGATACCGCTTCAGCTATTGGCTTATCATGTTGCCTTAGAGAAAGGAACTGATGTTGATAAACCACGGAATCTAGCAAAAGCAGTAACAGTGGAATAAATACGATCTGATAAAAACGGGTTAAATGTATTTAAAGTTGGTAACATGCTGTGCAAAACAGATGGCTGTATTATCAGCGACTAGAGTTTGGTACTTTATCCATAAGCTATGGAGTGGTAATATAAATTTACTTTCGTAAAGGGCGCAGATAAATGGCAGGTCATAGCAAATGGGCTAATATCAAACACAAAAAAGCCGCACAGGATGCTAAGCGTGGTAAGGTGTTTACACGGCTCATCAAGGAAATAACTGTAGCTGCCCGCATGGGTGGCGGGGATCCGGATAGTAATCCGCGCTTACGTTTAGCAGTGGATAAGGCATACGATCAGAATATGCCGAAGGACAATGTGGAGCGTGCGATTAAACGTGGCAGCGGCACTCTGGACGGCGCTGATTATGAAGAAATTCGTTATGAAGGCTATGGCATAGCGGGTGCTGCTGTGATGGTTGATTGCATGACAGATAATCGGGTGCGGACTGTAGCTGATGTGCGCCATGCCTTTACAAAGTATGGTGGTAATCTGGGTACGGACGGTTCCGTCAATTTCTTATTCAAACACTGCGGTCAATTAATTTTTGCACCAGGAACCAATGAAGATAAGCTCATAGAAGTCGCATTGGAGGGTGGAGCCGAAGATGTGATCAGCAATGAGGATGGTAGTATCGAAGTAATTACTGATCCCTATGAATTTATAAACGTTAAAGAAGCATTGGAGAAAGCGGGGTTTAAGGCTGAGCTGGCGGAAGTGACCATGAAGCCAAGCAATGAGGCTGTATTATCTGGTGATGATGCTGTAAAAATGCAGAAATTACTGGATGCTTTGGAAAATCTTGATGATGTGCAGAATGTGTACACCACAGCAATTCTTGATGAATAAGAGCTATATTGTCAGGTGACAAAATCCGTATTCTTGGCATAGATCCTGGTTTACGTATTACAGGTTTTGGCGTGATCGATAAAATTGGAAGTAATTTAACCTATGTCAGCAGCGGCAGTGTTAAAACCTTTGAAGGTGAATTGCCTTCTCGTCTCAAATTAATTCTGGATAATTTGAGTGAAGTCATCACGCAATATCAGCCCGAACACGTTGCTATCGAACAAGTTTTTGTCAATATCAATCCCCAGTCTACATTATTACTTGGTCAGGCGCGTGGTGCGGCTATCTGTGCAGCAGTGATGAATGACCTGATCGTGGCAGAGTATACCGCGTTGCAAATAAAACAAGCCGTAGTGGGTAATGGTCATGCAAAAAAAGATCAGGTACAAGAAATGGTCATGCGGTTACTTAATCTGGTTGGCAGCCCAAGTGCTGATGCAGCGGATGCTTTGGCTTGCGCGATATGTCACGCCCATGGTGGAATGGGTCTGGGGAAGATTGCGACGACGGGCTACCGGATGAAACGCGGGCGTTTAGTATGATTGGGCGATTAACTGGCATTTTGCTGGAAAAACACCCCCCGCAGGTATTGTTGGATGTGCAAGGGGTTGGATATGAAATAGATGTGCCGATGAGTACTTTTTATGATCTTCCGGCGACAGGTGTGCAAGCAACATTGTATACGCATCTTGTGATACGTGAAGATATGCATCTGTTATTTGGTTTCGCAACGGAATCAGAGCGTCAGACATTTCGCCAGTTGATAAAAATTTCGGGGGTAGGCGCAAGAACTGCGTTGGCTCTTTTATCGGGTTTGAGTGTGCCTGATTTGTATCGTGCTGTGGGAGATCAGGATAGTACGCGACTCATCCGAGTGCCCGGCATCGGGAAAAAAACGGCTGAGCGCTTGCTGCTGGAGTTGCGGGATAAGCTGGGCACTACAGGGATCAATTTAAATCAGAGCCCATCTACGCCAACTAATGGCAGTGACATACTCAATGCACTGTTATCACTAGGTTATAATGATCGGGAAGCAGATTGGGCCATTAAGCAAATCGCATCGAATGCGACCGTGTCCGATGGCATACGGCAAGCGTTGCAACTATTATCTAAGGAAAAGTAATCGGAACGTGACTTGGACCTAATGAATGATTGAAACAGATCGACTTGTTGCTGCTGCACCTGCGTCATCCCAAGAAGAAATTCTGGAACGAGCGCTACGCCCAAAACAACTGGAAGAGTATGTCGGTCAGGAAAAGATTCGTGGGCAATTGCAGATATTCATTGAAGCAGCCAGAAATCGCCATGAAGCGCTTGATCATGTTTTGTTATTCGGCCCGCCAGGTTTAGGTAAAACCACACTTGCACATATCATAGCCAGAGAAATGGGCGTTAATTTGCGCCAAACATCTGGTCCGGTTTTAGAACGCCCGGGTGACCTAGCAGCTTTGCTCACAAACCTGGAACCTAACGATGTTTTATTTATCGATGAAATACATCGCCTATCTCCGATGGTCGAGGAGATACTCTATCCGGCGCTGGAAGATTACCAACTCGATATCATGATTGGTGAGGGACCGGCTGCGCGTTCTGTGAAATTGGATTTGCCCGCATTTACTCTGGTCGGGGCTACTACGCGCGCAGGTATGCTTACTAACCCATTGCGCGATCGTTTCGGTATTGTTTCGCGTTTGGAATTTTACACGCCGGAAGAGCTTTGCAAAATTGTCATCCGATCTGCTGGGTTATTGAAAGTGGAAATATCACCCGATGGCGCATTTGAAATTGCGCGTCGCTCACGCGGTACTCCACGGATTGTTAATCGATTACTGCGTCGTGTGCGTGATTTTGCTGAAGTTAAAGCTGATGGGCACGTGACTCATGCAGTAGCCGATGCAGCTTTAAGCATGTTGGATGTGGATGCGATCGGGTTGGATATCATGGATCGAAAGTTGTTGTTGGCTGTAATAGAAAAATTTAGTGGGGGGCCAGTTGGTGTGGATAATCTCGCAGCGGCAATTAGTGAAGAACGTGACACAATTGAAGATGTGCTAGAACCTTATTTGATTCAGCAAGGATTCTTGAAGCGTACGCCAAGGGGGCGTATGGCAACAGCAGCGACTTATCAGCATTTTGGCATCGCTTTGCCGAGAAATGGGTTAAATGGCGCTTTCTGGGAAGAGAATAACTTATAATCAATCATTTTGTCGTTCACGACTTATGCAAATTCAAACATTACGCATCATCGTAGCTTTATTACTTACATTGGTTGTTATGTTGTATTTCTATACCAATCGAGAAAAAGATTATTACAGTAAGAGCGCAGAACCAGCTGTTGCCAGGATACTGACCGAAATATCTAGCTGGGAAAAGAACGTGCTTCTGACTCATTTGGCACCAGAAGCTAAGCAAACAGTGAGTGACGAGCAGTTGGATAAACTGATGAATCTGTATCGTGGTTTTGGTCGATTTCAGTCTATTGAAGAACTTAATTTTTCGCGTACAGTCAGTGCATTTTCACTTGTGGGTGAGAGGCGCATCAATTATTCAGGCATTGCAAAATTTGATGCCGGGCCCGTAAATATGAATATCACTTTATTAGAACGAGGAGGATTCTTTCTTGTTTACAACTTTACATTAGCAATAGCTACACAAGAATAGGGTAATTAATAGATCAGTATAATTCATGCTATTATGCCTTGAACTATATCTGGCTTATGATAGTCTTATTTGTCGTTAGAATAGTCTTGGATTAATTTTATAGTGGAGGTTTTTATGAATCAAAATTACTCAACAGCTGCTCAAGGATCATCGTCAGCCATTGCGACAAACAAAGTTTTACGCAGTACATATATGCTTTTATCCCTGACATTATTGTTCAGTGGACTTACTGCTGCACTTTCAATGTTCATGAATATGCCACCTATGACATACATGATATCTGTTATTGGTGGAATGGTGATTGCCATGTTTGTTCTGCCTCGTTTTGCTAACTCATCAGCTGGTATAGGAATTGTTTTCCTCATTACTGGTATGCTGGGATTTGGATTGGGGCCAATACTGAGTATGTATGCATCATTGCCTAATGGTGGAAATATCATTACGTTGTCGCTAGGAGGCACCGGAGCCATTTTCATGGGATTGTCAGCATATGCGCTGGCTACACGAAAAGACTTCAGTTTTATGGGTGGCTTCTTGATGGTGGGTTTTCTTTTGGTTCTATTGGCAGCACTAGCGAATATATTCTTGCAGATACCAGCCATGTCATTGATGATTTCAGCTGTAGTTATCATGATTATGAGCGGTTTTATCTTGTATGACACTAGTCGAATTATTCACGGTGGTGAAACTAACTATGTGTTGGCGACCATTGGCTTGTACATGACAATCTTCAATATTTTTATTAGCTTGCTACAAATACTGGGTATTATGGGAAATGACGATTAATTTCCAGCGATAGGAATGAATATTCAAACCCCGGTTAAACCGGGGTTTTGTTTTGGACAAAAGGGTTTTGTAGAAGAAGTCATTCAGGAAGAGGGCAATATGGACTGGATGGAAATTGTTTCTGCTTTGGCGCTAGTGATGTTTATTATTATCCTGTTACCAGCTACCCGGGATATGATGAGGAATAGCTCAAAGGGCACATCGGCGGATTGGATGAGTTTTGTTATTCCCGTCGTTGTTGTTTTTTTATTTATTATGCTTTTGGTTAAATTAGTGTGATGCAGATTTGCTGCACTGATAAGCATTTAAGAGAAAGTTTATTTTTAATAGACTCATCTCAGTTAGATTTAATGTTCAATGAGCATCATGCACATTAAATAAGTCGCTTTGCAGTTTGGAGTATTAAGTATGTCTGTATATCTTAAATGACTGAAGTGGTGAATTTTCAGCGAGAGGTCAAACTTGACGCTGAAATGTGAAAGTTATACTCAGCTGAGAATATCCAAATCCACTGAAGAAAGTAAGCAGTGAATTCTGCATCCCAACAATGCTCTTTAGGTGTACTCAAACAAGAATACCATTTTATAAGCAGGGGAATATTGCTATAAAAATCATGATTTTTCCTTGTTAGGGCAGCGGGGGCGTGCTAGAATTTCCATTCGATTAATTAGCATGTAGAAGATTCTATAACTAAGAAAATCTAAGTTGCGGATAGTAAGGGAATTCGGCCAAGGAAATGTAGCTATCGTCAATAATGGTGTGGTTTTAACAAATAGGATTTTGGCGTGTGACTTCCGTAGCTGGCTGAACAGGATAAGCGTTCAGGTTTGTAGCGTTCGTAGTCGTACCTGAAATCTGTAAAATTAGTAATCATGTGGGGGGGAATATGAGAAGTAAATTAGTAGCAACCCTGGCGGGGGTATCCACTCTCGCTTTGTACTCAAGTATGGCAGTAGGGTCTAAATATAATTTTCCAGAGCCGCAAAGTATCATAGCGAGAGAAACCTATGATATGCATATTTGGATTATGTGGATATGTCTGGCTATTTTTATTGGTGTGTTTGGTGTCATGTTTTACTCCATACTCAAGCACCGTAAATCTGTGGGATACAAAGCAGCAAACTTCCATCACAGTACTACAGTAGAGATTATTTGGACTGTAATACCTTGTATTATTCTTGTGGTTATGGCATTGCCTGCGACTAAGACAGTTATTTCGATGAAGGATACTTCAAGTCCTGATATGACCATCAAAGCAACGGGCTATCAGTGGATGTGGGGTTATGACTATCTTCAAGGTGAAGGAGAGGGGATTAGTTTCTATAGTAAATTGTCGACACCAAGAGCTCAATATGAAAATAAAGAACCTAAGGGCGAAAATTATTTACTAGAAGTAGATAATCGTGTTGTTGTGCCGGTAGGTAAAAAGGTGCGGGTAATTATCACAGCAAATGATGTGCTTCATGCATGGTGGGTACCAGCATTAGGCGTTAAACAAGATGCTATTCCAGGTTTTATTCGTGATTCATGGTTCACAGCAGATGCTCCGGGAATTTATCGTGGGCAGTGTGCTGAATTGTGTGGTAAAGATCATGGATTTATGCCAATTGTAGTCGAAGTGATGAATGCAGATGATTATTCTAAATGGGTGGCTGCACAGTTAAGTGCATCTGCAGTTAAGACATCAATGCATATAGAAAATAAGTAAAAGGAGATAACTATGGCAGCAGTACACGGTGACGTACATGGTCACGAACATGATGATCATCATCCCAGTGGAATAATGCGTTGGGTTAAAACAACCAATCATAAAGACATTGGTACGATGTATCTTTGGTTTAGTTTTGCTATGTTTATGGTGGGTGGTTTTTTGGCTATGGGAATTCGAGCAGAGCTATATCAGCCCGGCATACAAATTTTACAGCCAGAACTATTTAATCAATTTACTACGTTACACGGGCTGATAATGGTGTTTGGCGCCATCATGCCGGCTTTTGTGGGTTTTGCTAACTGGCAAGTACCGATGATGATTGGTGCGCCAGATATGGCTTTTGCTCGGATGAATAACTGGAGTTTCTGGTTGTTGCCAGTGGCGGCTACCATGTTGGTTGGTTCATTTTTTGTACCAGGTGGCGCAGCAGCAGGTGGTTGGACATTTTACCCGCCACTTTCAACCCAAGGTGGTCTGGGTGTGGATCTAATGATTTTTTCAGTTCATGTATTGGGTGCTTCCTCAATTATGGGCTCAATTAATATCATCACGACCATTTTAAATATGCGCGCGCCTGGCATGACAATGATGAAGATGCCAATGTTTGTATGGACATGGCTGATCACTGCCTATTTGCTGGTTTTGGTGATGCCGGTTCTGGCTGGTGTCGTAACTATGCTGCTGACAGATCGTCATTTTGGCACAAGTTTCTTCAATGCAGCCGGTGGCGGAGACCCAGTTCTGTTTCAGCATATTTTCTGGTTCTTTGGGCACCCAGAAGTGTATATTATGATTTTGCCAGCTTTTGGTATTGTTTCTGAAATAATTCCAACTTTTTCAAGAAAACCATTATTTGGTTATTCATCAATGGTTTATGCAACTGCATCCATTGCGATTTTATCTTGTATAGTATGGGCGCATCACATGTTCACAGCAGGTATGCCAACAGTTGGGCAACTGTTTTTCATGTATGCAACGATGCTGATCGCAGTTCCGACGGGTGTGAAAGTATTTAACTGGACCGCTACAATGTGGCGTGGTTCGATGACATTCGAAACACCTATGTTATTCGCAATTGGTTTCATATTCTTGTTTGTGATTGGTGGTTTCAGCGGTGTGATTTGTGCAATTGTTCCTATTGATATACAAGTACAGGATACATACTATGTAATTGCCCATTTCCATTATGTTCTCGTGTCAGGTGCCTTATTTGCCTTATTTGCTGGCGTATATTACTGGATTCCAAAGTGGACCGGTCATATGTACAGTGAAACGCTTGGTAAATGGCATTTCTGGTTATCGATGTTTTTCTTTAATGCGACATTCTTTGTTCAGCATTTCTTGGGATTAGCTGGTATGCCGCGTAGAATTCCTGATTACAATTTGCAATTCGCAGATTTCAATATGATTTCTAGCCTTGGCGCGTTTGGGTTTGGGCTGACGCAGCTTCTATTCCTCTATCTCGTGATTGATTGTATACGTAATGGGGAAAAAGCACCTCAGTCGCCATGGGATGGTGCAACAACTCTGGAGTGGACGCATTTGCCATCACCGGCTCCATACCACAGTTTTGAAACACCACCGATTGTTAAGTAAAGACAGTCAGAGAAAAGCGTATGTCACAAGAGACAGAATTAAAGCGTAAAAAGCTAAGAACTGGATTATTTCTGTTATTTACGGTGGTAGCACTTTATTTAACGGTTATTTACAAACAATATGGTAACTAACTTATCGAAAGCTAATGTAGTAATGATGAAAAAGTTGTTGGTTTTCACATTAATAATGTTTGTTTTTGGATATGCTCTTGTACCATTTTATGAAAAATTCTGTGAAGTAACTGGAATTAATAATCTGCTAAAACCTGACGTACTGGTTAAAGAGAATTGGGTGGATGAAAAGCGCTGGATTACAGTGGAATTTGATGCCAATACAAGAGGATTGCCTTGGCAATTTAAACCACTGCAAACCAGCGCTCGTATTCATCCTGGTGAAGCAATCAGTGTGATGTACGAAATTACAAATGACTCAGATCGTGAAATAAACGGGCAAGCGATACCCAGTTACAGTCCACGTTTTCTGGATAAACATTTGAAGAAGTTTGAATGTTTTTGCTTTACAAAACAAGTGCTTAAGCCATATGAAACTAGACAAATGCCAGTGCAATTCGTAATTGAACCTGGATTGCCACCAGAGATAAACACGGTGACTATTTCATATACTTTCTTTGAATTACCCGGTAGTGGAAGCGTGGCTACAAAATGAGGCAGAGGAAGTGAATAAGATTACTGAAAAACAAAGTAGCGTTAGTATTTGGCAGATTGCTAAAGCTGTCATGGCTGCATTTATGGGAATCCGCACAAAGAGTGATCTTGAGAATGATGCTGCAACATTGAAGCCAGTTCATGTTGTCATAGGCGGGATTATTGGAGGCTTGGTATTTGTAATCTGTGTGTTGTTATTAGTTCAATTGGTAGTTAGAAATTAAATAAATCATAAGTAGGAGGAGATAAGAATGAGTCAAGAATCCGGACACTATTATGTCCCAGCACCATCGGCATATCCAATAATTGGATCGACCGCGCTGTTATGTATTATGACTGGCGCAGCCCTAACCATGAATAAAATTGAGTATGGGACTGGTGTTTTAGCAGTAGGTTTCGCCATCCTGATTTATATGTTATTTGGATGGTTTGGAACTGTTGCAAGAGAAAGTGAAAGTGGAAAATTTAATAAACAAGTTGATATGTCCTTTCGCTGGGGAATGAGCTGGTTTATTTTGACTGAAGTAATGTTTTTCTGCGCATTTTTTGGCGCATTGTTTTACATGCGTAACCTTTCGATTCCTTGGTTAGAAGCAGAAAGCTCAGTATTAGGAAATAGCTTCTGGTCTTCGTATAATGGCGCATGGCCGACCGCAGGACCTGGCGTACATGAACAATTTACTCCAATGGGCGCATGGGGTTTGCCAGCTTTCAACACCATGCTGCTTTTGTTGTCTGGTGTAACATGTACCTTGGCGCATCATGCACTGAAAGAGAATAGACGTGATGCCCTTAAAAATTGGTTGCTCGCAACCATATTTTTAGGTGCTTTATTTATAGGCTGTCAAGCTTATGAGTATATGCATGCTTACAGCGACTTAAATCTTAAATTAACTACCGGGGCTTATGGATCAACCTTTTTTATGCTGACAGGTTTTCATGGATTCCATGTAACTGTAGGTGCAATTATGTTGACTGTTATCTACTTCCGTAGCTTAGCCGGGCACTTTACTCCTGAGCATCACTTCGGTTTTGAAGGCGTGGCTTGGTACTGGCACTTTGTTGACGTGGTGTGGTTAGGACTGTTTATTTTCGTTTATTTGATGTAAAAGAAACAGAGGTGGTAGAGAAGATTCCAGCTTTTGCACACTGATACTAAGAATTTAGTTAGAAGAAGAGATTTCTTGTGAGGTGTAAAAGTCTGGAATTTTTTATTTACGAGTTAAAAGATAAGAAATTCAGTTAATATTTCTTCTAAAACTGACTAAAAATATAGGACATACATTTCCTAAAAATAACAGTCAATCGAGTATCAAAATTTATACAGACAGAAAATGATTGTATTGGGATACCGCTTTGAACCAAAGCTGTGGGTGGTTTTAGTTACCGCAGTGTCTGTAATCATTTTCATTGAATTGGGTAAGTGGCAGTTATCTCGCGCTGATGAAAAAAATGCACGGCATGAGCTTCTTGAACAATATGCAAAGCAACCCGCAGTGACATTGCCAAATACTTTGGTCAAGCTAGAAGATTTTCAGTATCGAGAAGTTGAAGTGCAGGGTGAATTTCTTTCTGAACACACAATATTTCTGGATAATAAAACTCATCAGGGTCATGCGGGCTATCACGTTATTACACCACTTAAGATTGTGAATAGCGCGTTACTTGTTGCGATCAACAGAGGGTGGGTCGCGACAGGATATGACAGATCAGTATTGCCGCATGTCAATGAAATTAATGGTGTTATTAATGTAACTGGGTTAGTGGTAGCACCAGAATTGAGGACATTCAAGCTGTCTGAAATGGTAACAACAGGTAAGGTCTGGAATGACTTTAATCTGCAGCGCTATCAGGAGGAAACAGGGCAAGAAATTCAACCCCTGATGGTATTGCAAAAGAATAATGTAGAAGATGGACTGATGCGTGATTGGGATAGGCCAGACTCAGGTGCTGCCAAGAATTTAGGCTATGCAGTTCAATGGTTTTTACTAGCAACTACAGCAATAATTATTTTCTTAGTATTGAATGTTAAACGAAAAAATACAAAAGTCTAATAGGCGTAAATTTTTATTACTTCTGGCACTAATGTGTGCACCGGTTGTAATTTCTTATGCTTTATATTTTCTGGAATATAAACCAGAAAGTAAACACTATGGTGATTTAATACCGATCGTTAAAGTGACAGGAAAAGCGACCAACCAAGCTGATAATACGATCTTGCGAATGAAGGATCTGCATGGTAAGTGGGTTCTGGTGACAGTAGATTCTGGGCACTGTGACGAAGCTTGCCAGAAAAAATTATATTTTATGCGGCAAGTAAGGTTAGTGCAGGGAAAACAAAAACATCGAATTGAACGGCTTTGGCTAATTAATGACGATGTCATTCCAGATGCAGAATTAGTTAAAGAATACGATGGTACATTCTTTGTTAAAGCTCAGGATAGCGAGATTCTTGGTTTTATTGAAACAAAAGAAATTCAAACAAAACACATTTACTTAATTGATCCAATAGGTAATTTGATGATGCGTTTCCCAGAAAACGTAGATGGGACAAAAATGGGTCATGACATAAAAAGATTGTTACATGTTTCGCAAATAGAGCATTAAGATTTGATTGTGTTTCGGCAAACAGGATTGGCTTGAATCAAATATAAAAATATTCAATGAAAATGGATAAAGGAGATCAAAGACATGTCTACTAGTATGACTTGGCATGAAACAGCAACGCGTATTAATCAGTTCTATCGTTTAACGAAACCGCGTGTTGTATCGTTGATTGTTTTTACCGCAGTTATCGGAATGTTTCTCGCAGTACCCGGAGCGGTACCTTTAGATATCTTGATCTTTGGTACGATAGGTATTGCGTTAGTGGCAGGAGCTGCCGCAGCATTAAATTGCTTGGTAGAACAAAAGATGGACGCTGTTATGGCGCGAACGAAAGGAAGGCCGCTCCCACAAGGAAAAGTAAGTGTTCCAGAAACCTTGTTCTTTCTATTGATTGTCGGAGGGTTGGGACTTTTCGTCCTGTATCACTGGGTTAATGCGCTTACTATGTGGCTGACATTGGGAACTTTTGTAGGCTATGCCATAATTTATACCGTGATTCTGAAACCGCTAACGCCACAAAATATTGTAATAGGCGGCGCCTCAGGTGCTATGCCGCCTGTGTTGGGTTGGGCAGCAGTTACGGGTGACGTTACGGCGGATGCGCTGTTATTATTTTTGATTATCTTTGCCTGGACACCGCCCCATTTTTGGGCGCTTGCGCTATACAGAAAAAATGAGTATGCATCAATTGGGATGCCTATGCTTCCAGTGACACATGGCGATCAATTTACAAAATTGCATGTGTTGCTGTATACAATCATTTTGTGTATTGTAACAACACTGCCTTATATTACTCAAATGAGTGGACTGATTTATTTGGGAAGTTCGGTTGTGTTAAATGGAATTTTTATGTACTACGCAGTAGAAATTTACAGAAACTATAGTGATCAGCTGGCACGAGAAGCGTTCCGCTATTCGATACTCTATTTAGCGTTGCTATTCGTAGCACTACTAGTAGATCACTACTTCTTTTTTTAGAGCTTAAGTTTTAAGTATCAGAAATATTACGCTTGTAATATGTGACGATTATGTGGTTGTCACATATTACAAGCGCAAATTAAACGCACTTCTCAGATTGACTCAGTTTTAGGAAACAATTTTCCAGGATTAAGAATATTGTTGGGATCGAACAGATGTTTGATGCTCCTCATTAAATCCAGCGTTGCATGGTCTATCTCTTTCGTTACAAAAGCACGTTTCTCGCTACCGATGCCATGTTCTCCTGATAACGTACCTCGAAGATGGATAACCAAGTCAAATATCTCATCCAAACAACGTTCTGCTCGTGTAACTTCTTCAGCATCATCAGGGTTAATCAACAAATTGACATGAATATTACCATTTCCGGCATGGCCAAAATTTACATTGTGAAGGTGATGTTGCGTACTTAGTTGTGTCAGCCCGTGTAAAAATTGGGGCAGTGTACTGACTGGAACTACAACATCTTCATTAATTTTCTTGGGCGCAATTTCACGTAATAAAGGGGATAAAGCCTTGCGGGCTTTCCATAGTGCTGCGGTATCATTCACCTGGTTGGCATGAATCAATCCGCCGGTTCTACATGCCGCAAGTATTGCGGATAACGCATCAGGAATGTCATTCTTGGAACCATCGACTTCAATCATCAGCATGGCGGTTGTATTCGTTGGTAGCATGTCAGGATAGCGGCCACGTATTAAGTTTAGCGAGCCGGAATCCAGAAATTCAAGAGCACTTGGTAGTTGTGGTAGCGACATAATATTAACGATAGCTTCTGCGCAACTTGAAAGATCGTGGAAATGTGCTGTAATGCCAGCGACGGCACTGGGCAAAGCGGTCAGTTTAAGCGTTGCTTCGGTAATCACAGCGAGCGTTCCTTCGGAGCCAATCAAAAGCCGGGTAAGATCATAGCCGACAACACCTTTAGTGGTATAGCAGCCGGTGGTAATGAAGTCTCCCGCACCGGTCACGGCTTTCAAACCCAGAACATGTTCCCGCGTCGTGCCATATTTAACCGCATGAGGCCCCCCCGCACTGGTGGCAATATTTCCACCAACACTTGAGAACATGGCACTGGAAGGATCAGGCGGCCAGAAAAAACCAAATGGCTTAGCGGCATCTTGCACGGCCTGATTCAACACACCAGGTTCAGCCACTATGACGCGATTCGCAGGATCGACCGAAATGATGTTGAGCATGCGCTCCATCGATAAAGCAATGCCGCCAAATTCTGGCAAGCTACCGCCTGCTGTACCGGTACCACGTCCGCGCGGAATCAGTGGAACCTGATATTGATTGCATAGCGTAACGATGTGTTGTACTTCCTCACCAGTTAGCGGAAATAGGACGGCATCAGGCGGAAAGATTTTGCGGCTGTTATCATAGGCATAAGAATAACAATCAACCGGATCGGTATAAAAGCGATCGGGAGGAAATGTTCCCTGCAGATCTGCTATCAAATTAGCGGGTAACATGAAATTAATTCAAATATTCGAATACTTTGACGACTTTCTTTACACCAGAGGTAGAACTGGCAATTTCCGCTGCGTTATCGGCTTCTTGTCGCGTAACCACACCAAGTAAATACACCACTTCATTTTCTGTCACAATCTTGACGTGATTAATCTGAAACTTACGTTCAGTTAAAAACCGCGCCTTAACCTTGGAAGTAATCAGTGTGTCATTGCTGCGGGAAGCCAGAGAAGTATTTCCGGCAACAGCAATTTCATTGAAGATCTTGCGTACATTATCAACACCCATAATTAGTTTCTCAATATCCGCCTTGATGGTTTCTGTCGGTGCTTCTCCCGTTAACAGAACCATGCGATTATAACTGGTGATATTGATGTGTACTTGATCGCCGAATTGTTGATAAATACGCCGTGCCCCTTTTAATTCAATGCCCTCATCTTCAATGAACATGCCACTGGTTCTGCGATCCTCGGAAATATATGCGCCGGTTCCTGCTGCAGTACCAACTGCAAACATCGGAACACAACCTACCAGAAAGGGGAAGAATAAAAAAAGAGCCAGCCAAGTTTGATTGAGATATTTCATTTAATTTACTCCACAGAATTCAAAATTTCATGCCGGATAATACAGTAAAATAGCCAGATCACGAATAATCAATGGCCTAAAACGCAGCATTACAAAGTGACTTAATAGGCATTATGAGCATAGAAGAATACCAACATACATTAACCGAGCAAATACAAAGCGCGATTAAAGATAATACTTCTTCCACCGTGCTGGGTGTGGCAGTGGGAGAAGATCGCTATTTGATTCCTATGGTTGAAGTCAGTGAAGTCATACAAATACCCAAATTAGCGTACGTTCCGTTAACGCAGCCCTGGTTTCTTGGTTTGGCCAATGTACGCGGGAATCTTTATGGAATCACGGATTTAGGTGTTTATCTGGGCGGCAATCCAACGGTATTCAACCTAAAATCACGAATACTACTTGCTTCTCCAGGGAATAAAATGTTCGGTGGTTTCATCGTCAACAGTATGCTGGGTATCAGAAATTTATCTGAATTTACCCCGGTTAAATCGGCCAAAAAGAAACTGCCCAAGGGTGTTATCGCAAATTATAAGGATACAGAAGGGCGGCTATGGCGAGAATTAAGCCTGCATGAATTGATTCGTGATGAAAAATTCTTGCAGATTGCGCGTAAATGAATTGCTGTCTGAACCAGCTCCCGGTACGTTTTTATTACAAATTATTTGATAAGTGATTGAGAGAATCATGTCGACTTCCCACGCTGTAGCAAAAGATAAAGCCAAAATTCTGTCCGAGGCACTGCCTTATATACAACGTTTTCATGGCAAAACCATTGTGATTAAATATGGCGGGAATGCCATGGTGGAAGAAAATCTCAAACATGGATTCGCACGCGATGTCGTGTTGCTAAAACTGGTTGGTATGAATCCGGTGGTGGTTCATGGCGGCGGCCCGCAGATTGATGACATGCTCAAGCGTGTCGGTAAGCAAGGCGAATTTATCCAAGGCATGCGCGTCACCGATGCGGAAACCATGGATTTGGTTGAAATGGTATTAGGCGGATCGGTCAACAAAGATATCGTGAGCCTAATCAATCGCCACGGCGGCAAAGCCGTTGGGTTGACGGGCAAGGATGGCGCTTTTATCCGCGCTAAGAAGATGCTCATGGCAGATCGCGAGACAGCGGGAAAATGGATCAATATCGGTCAGGTTGGCGAAATCGAATCGATTGACCCCTCTTTGATTGCGCTGCTCGATACGCAGGATTTTATCCCGGTCATTGCGCCCATTGGTGTGGGCGCCGAAGGCGAATCGTATAATATCAATGCAGATCTGGTTGCCGGTAAGCTGGCTGAAATTCTTAAGGCGGAGAAACTGATTTTATTATCCAACATCCCCGGTGTGCTGGATAAAGCAGGCAACCTGCTGACCGGATTAACTGCGGAAAGGGTGGATGAATTATTCGCCGATGGCACCATTTCTGGCGGTATGCTACCCAAAATCGGTTCCGCTCTGGATGCCGTCAAGAAGGGCGTCAAATCCTGTCACATCATTGATGGACGGGTAGAGCATGCGCTGCTGCTGGAAATATTGACCGATCAAGGTGTGGGGACTTTGATTAAGGAAAACTAGATATATCTTTGACTGATTGTCATTTCGAGCATCGCGAGAAATCCTCAAAGATTCCTCATTGCGCCCGGAATGATCAATGTCAGTTATTCAGGATTTCTATAGGTGCAAGAGAGCTTTGGAATGCTACCAGCGCTTCCCCAATGCGGTCAGAATGCCGCGCAGAATCTGCACTTCCTCTTTTTCCAATCGTGCCCGTGCGAACAAACGGCGGATGCGCTGCATCAACAGCTTGGGTTTTTGCGGATCAAGAAAATCGCTGGCAATCATTGCCTGCTCAAGATGCGCATAAAATAACTCCAGATCATTAAAACTAACTGGTGATCCAATCGGGGATGCAGGTTCTTCGTTTTCTATCAGCGCCATGCGCAACTCATACGCCATCACTTGCACAGCGCTTGCCAGGTTCAGTGAAGTGAATTCCGGGTTGGCAGGAATGTGAATAATGATCTGGCACTTATTCACTTCCGCGGTGGTCAGGCCGGAGGTTTCTGCGCCAAACAGCAATGCGACCGGCTGTTGCCGCGCATAACGCAATAATTCCCGTGCACCCTGGCGTGCATTGAAGACATCATGCGAAAGGTCGCGTGGTCGCGCCGTCATTGCTGCAACCATCACGGTGTTTTCCAACGCTTTATCCAATTCGGTGCAAACCTTGATTTTATCCAGAATATCGCGCGCGCTCACAGCACGTGCATCCGCCTCTCGATCCGGAAAAAGCCGGGGATTGATTAGGTACAGCGCGCTCAATCCCATCGTTTTCATCGCCCGCGCAGCCGCACCGATATTGCCGGGATGGCTGGTGTGGCTGAGAACGATGCGAACATTAGCAAGCGGGCAAGGAGCATTCATAGTGAAATAGGGTTGTTGCCAAAAAAGAAATGATTGTTGATTTTATCAATCAATACGAGAAATGGAGGTGCCATGACCAGGATTCCCGCCGATGCAACTCCGGATACCGGATTCTAACAGAGGTATGAATTGAAAGCAGTGTGTGGTAACAGCCGGACAAGGAGGGTTTTTACTGAGACAATGAGTTAATAATAAAAAACTCGTTGTTTCGTAGCGGCTAAGTAACAATCCGAATGAGCGGTTACTTAAGGAATCTCTGAATGACTCACCTTTGTCATTCCGAACGTAGTGAGGAATCTTTGGCAATCAACAGTATAGATTTCTCGCTCTGCTCGAAATGACAGTTATTCAGAGGTTCCTTAAGCAGTGCTGTGGGTAAGTATGCAGCGCAGCAAGTTCGGTGTTTATACGAACCGGCACAATCATTAATTTTGTTCGGGAGTAATGGAGATGGGAACACGCGCGGCAACAAAATCTTTACGGTCAACCTATCAACTTAAAATTACCCTAAAGGGTTTTCGTCCGTCAATATGGCGCAGGTTTTTAGTAGCAAGCACAGTCAGCCTGGAAGATGTGCATGATATTTTGCAAATTGTGATGGGATGGACCGATTCCCATATGCACGAGTTCTCTAAGGGAGACGATCGTTATGGCGTGCCAGATGCGGATTTTCCTTCGGATATTCTGGATGAAGCCAAATACCGGCTTGATCAGGTATTAAAGAACGAAAAGGATAAGCTGATCTATACTTATGATTTTGGTGATGGCTGGGAGCATGAAGTCGTTCTGGAAAAAATCTTGCCGTTTGAAACAGGCATTGCTTTGCCGGTGTGTCTCAAAGGCAGCGGGGCTTGTCCGCCTGAGGACATTGGCGGAATAGGAGGGTATGCGATGTTCCTGGATGCGATTTCAGATCCTGAACATCCGGAACACGAAAGCATGCTGGAATGGATAGCAGAGGATATCGACGGTGATTTTGACCCGGAATATTTTGATCTGGCTGAAGTGAATAATCTGTTGCAGGGCTAATGCGATGGCTTGGCGGGACGCTCGCGGGAAAGTAAGTGTGGCAACATGGATAATCGTTCATCAGGAAATTGTAACCAATTATGGCAACTAAGGACGACAAGGCGGCAGGTAGCGGACCAAGCCAGAAAGCGCAGCAAGAAACTATGCTGGATGAAGAATTTTCGCTCGAATTGCAGGAAGCATCGCCAAGTAGAGCGATGCCGAGAAAAGAATCCTCTGGGAAACGCACACCGGATCAACGAAAAGAGAAAAATCAGTCTTCCGAAGTGCTCAGTTACCGCCATGACGATAAACGCACCAACAATCCGCATGTCGGCATGGTCGATACGCATTCAGACGGCGTGGAAGGAAAAACCGCTTGGCAATACGACCCGCATATCGATCCGGCGCTGAATTTCGATAGCAGCCGCGCAATGATTGAAACCTTGATCGATGATGCGCTGGCATCGGGAGACAAAGAGCAGATGCAAGCGGCGCTGGAGCAGCTCAAACGCATGCAGTCGCCGTATTTGAACTGGAGCGGCAAAGCCGAGCGCACCAGTTTCTCAGTGGATACTGTGTCACTGCATGTGCACGAACGCATTGATCCGGCGACGATTCTGGCGGCGGTGCAGAAAAAGCTCAAAGACGGCAAAGGAAAACCCAGCGCCGCAATTCAACCGGATTTGTTCCATGCGCCGTTTGAAAACCTGCCGCTGCGTGAAGCCATCGATTTTTATAAGCACGACCGCGATTGGGCGAATCGATTGATCGCCGGAGATTCATTGCTGGTGATGAATTCGTTGCTGCAAAAAGAAGGCATGGCCGGGCAGGTGCAGATGATCTACCTCGACCCGCCTTACGGCATCAAGTACGGCTCCAATTTCCAGCCGTTCGTTAACAAACGCGACGTGAAAGACCGCAGCGACGATGATTTGACGCAGGAACCGGAAATGATCAAGGCGTTCCGCGATACTTGGGAACTGGGCATTCATTCCTATCTGACTTATTTGCGCGACCGGTTATTGCTGGCAAAGGAACTGTTGCACGAGTCAGGGAGCGTGTTTGTGCAGATTTCGGATGAGAATGTGCATCATGTGCGGGAAATCTGTGATGAAATATTTGGTAAAGATAACTTTGTCTCTTTGGTATGTTTCAGAAAGAAGCTGATGCCGCTGGGTGCTAAGACTCTTGAACAGATGTCTGACTTCCTGGTCTGGTATGGACGCGATGTAACCAAAACAAAATATCGTCACATGTATCGCGTAACAGTTCCAGATTCAAAGGGGCGTTGGACGGGATTGTGCGATAGGGATCTTAATCTTCGCAGGTTGAGCAAGGAGCAAAAAGCCGGATTTCGAGACGGGAAAATTCCAGACTCAATCTTTGGTACAGTATCTCAGTGGGCGCCCTCATATTCCGAGGCCAATGATTTTGTTTTTTCTTTCGAAGGTAGGCAGTATCAACCAAGTTCCGGACAATGTTGGGTTGCATCTCCCGAAAAAATGGAGCGCCTGAAGCAAGCAAGGCGACTTTTTGTCGAAGGTGCATTTCCCCGCTTCGTAACTTTTCACAAGGATTTTGAATTTGCAAAACTAACTGCACCTTGGGACGATACTGCACCAGCGCAAGACAAGGCTTATGTAGTGCAAACCAATGAGACAGTAATTGCACGCTGTCTTCTGATGACCACCGATCCCGGTGATCTGGTGCTTGACCCGACATGCGGTTCCGGCACCACCGCTTTCGTCGCCGAGAAATGGGGACGGCGTTGGATTACCACCGATACTTCGCGTGTGGCCGTGACGCTGGCGAAGCAGCGCTTGATGACCGCAAGCTATGATTATTTTGAACTCAAATATCCGCACGAAGGCTTGCGGAGCGGATTCATCTATAAAACCGTGCCGCATGTCACGCTCAAATCCATCGCCAACAATCCGGAGATCGACGAGATTTATGCACGGATGCATCCGGCGGTTGAGACTGCATTGGCGGCATTGAATGCCATTCTTCCGGATTCAGCGTCATTCCCGCGCAGGCGGGAATCCAAGGTTTTTGTTGCATCACTGGATTCCCGCCTGCGCGGGAATGACGATTCAGCAGGTCAAAGCGGGAATGAGGGTGGTTTGAAAGAATGGGAAATGCCATTCGATTTTCCGGTCGATTGGCCAGAAGCCGCAAAAAAACCATTCGACGCCTTCCATGCTGCGCGTCAGGCGATGCAGAAGCAAATGGACGCATCGATTGCCGCGCATGCGGGGCAGGAAATTCTGTATGACCAACCGGCGGTGTCCAAAAGCAAATTGCGCATTACCGGCCCGTTCACCGTGGAAGCGGTGCCGTTTGCCACGGTGCTGGGGCTGGATGAAGCCGAGCAACCCAAGGAAGCGGATATCGCCGTGGCGCGTTCGGGCGCGACCTGGCGGCAAAGCCAATGGCGTGACGAATTGCTGAAAGCGGGGATCCGCGGCAAAGGCGGACAGAAAATCCAATTGCTGGATCTGGTGCCGCTGCCCGGCGCATGCGGCTTTGGAACAACGGCAGGTGGAAATTGCGATGCGCGAAGCGGGCGAGCTGTTTCCGTTACCGAAAATGCTGGTGTTTTGTGCGTTTACCTTCGATCCGGAAGCCGCCAAGGATATCGATACGATCAAAGGCATTACCGCGCTGAGAGTGCAGATGAATACCGATTTGCTGACGGAAGACCTGAAGAAAGGGCGCGCCAGCAACGAGTCGTTCTGGCTGATGGGGCAACCGGATGTGGTGGTCAAGCAGATCAAAGCCGGGTGCTATCAGGTGGAAGTGCGCGGTTTTGATTATTTTGATACCAAAACCGGCGAACTCAAGTCCGGCGGCAAAAAGAATATTGCGATGTGGGCGCTGGATACCGATTACGACAACCGCTCGCTGTTTCCGCGCCAGGTGTTTTTCCCGATGGCCGGAAGTGGCGATGGCTGGAACAAGCTGCGCAAGGATATTCGCGCCGAACTCAACGAAGAGTTGCTGGAACAATTCCACGGTACGGTGTCGTTGCCGTTTGAGGCGGGGGAGAACGAATGCATTGCGGTGAAAATCGTTGATGATCGCGGCATTGAGTCGCTCAAAGTGATTAACCTGGATCGGATATCCGTTTGATGCCTGATAAAACCCCTTCTTCGCTGATTATCAATTCGCCGTACGAGAAACCTGCCCGTTATTGGGATCAGGACGAGAACGGCAAGTTATTAACGGTCACGCAAGGCCGGCGGCCCGCGGCGTATGAGTTGTATGACACACGCACCAATACGCGGCGTGTTGAAAAGCTGGAGCTGGTCAACGCCATACGCGAACGCGTCGATGCATGGCGCGATGCCGGTTGGCCCGGCGTGACCAGTGTTACCCGGCAATTATTGGAACATTGGTTTGATCGCGGTGAATGGGACAGTGAGGGAAAATGCTGGGTTGGCGGGCCAAGGCATTATCCTTTTTACTTTTGTCAGTTGGAAGCGATCGAATCGCTGATTTGGTGGCTGGAAGCGCCGCAAGATCATAAACAAGGCATTTTCTTACAGGGCGACGGCGGGCCGTGGGAGCGCATTTGTAACAAAATGGCCACGGGGTCGGGCAAGACGCCGCTGATGGCGTTGATCATCACCTGGCAAACCTTGAATGCGCTGCATTATCCCAAAGATACGCGTTTTTCCAAGGCGGTGTTCATCGTGGCGCCGGGGCTGACGGTAAAAAGCCGCTTGCAGGTGTTGTACCCCGGTGATGAGAAGAATGTCTATGATGAATTTCGCCTGTGTCCAAACGAGGCGATGCGGCAAAAGCTCAATCAAGTCGAATTATTGATTGAGAACTGGCATACCTTGATGCCGCTGAAAGAGCAGGAGCGATCCGTTGTTAATAAAAAGGGGGAGGAAAGCGACGAGGCCTTTACCCGACGTGTATTGGGCAAGCTGGCGGCGTGCAAAGATCTGGTGGTGATCAATGATGAAGCGCATCATGCCTACCGCCAGCGCGCGGAAATGAAAGTCAGCAAGAAAGAAGCGGAAGAATTGGGTATCGATCTGAATGAGGCGACGCGATGGATTGAGGGATTGGATCGCATTCATAAAACCCGGCGTATCCGCCGCTGTTTTGATTTATCGGCGACGCCATTTGCACCGACGGGTAAGACGAATACCGAAGCGGGGTTGTTTGCCTGGGTGATTTCCGATTTTGGCTTGAATGATGCGATTGAGGCGGGTTTGGTTAAAACGCCGCGCATTGTCGTACGTGATGACGCGATGCCGAATGCGAAAAGTTATCGCAGCAAGCTCTATCATTTATACCGCGAAGAAGAAGTCAGAGAGGATTTAAACCGTAAAGCGAATGCCGCCGACCCGTTGCCGGATTTGGTGCAAAAAGCTTATGCCATCCTGGCGTATGATTGGCAACTGACGGCGCAGGAATGGAGCAAGAGCGGGCACGAAATTCCGCCGGTTTTATTAACGGTTTGCAACCGGACTGAGACGGCAGCGCGTATTGAAAAATTTTTCAACAGCGGCGATTGCCTGATTAAGGACACTCAGGTTCCAGATAGGACTTTACGGGTGGATTCCAAGGTGCTGGAAAAAGCTGAGCGCGGGGAGTCTGTCACTAAAGACAAAGACTATGATCAGCGCTTGACGGAGATTATCGAAGCAGCCGGTTTGCCCTCGGATAAAACGGAAGATTTGCTGGCGCTGAAGCAGCAGGAACAACTGCGCGCTTTGGTGGACACGGTCGGCAAGCGCGGCCAACCCGGTCAGAAGCTGCATAATGTGATTTCGGTCGCCATGCTGTCCGAGGGATGGGATGCCGCGAATGTAACGCATATCATGGGATTGCGCGCATTTACCAGTCAGTTGCTGTGTGAGCAGGTGATCGGGCGGGGTTTGCGGCGTGTGGCGCATGATATGGATGAGCAGGGATTGTTTTTGCCGGAATACGTCAATATTTTTGGCGTGCCGCTATCGATCTTTCAGGATGTGGGGGAAGAAGGAGAAGCGCCGCCACCGCCTAAACCGAGTGTGCGCATACAGGTCGAACCCGGCCGTAATCACCTTGAAATTCGATGGCCCAATATTCAACGCATTGATGCCGTGCTGAAGCAGGAATTGGTTATGGATTGGGAGAATGTTCAGCCATTGACACTCGATCCGATGAATACGCCGCTCAATGCGGAAGTGGCGCCATCACTCACCGGGTTTGCGAATCTATCGATGGCATCAGAAATTGATCTGGAAAAAGCCGTGGATGATTTTAGGCTGCAAAATCTTATTTTCCGCGCTGCCAGAAAGTTGTATTTACAAAGTGCGGATAGCTTCGGTGGCGACAAGCAATTTCTCGCGGTGCAATTGATTCGTATCGTCGAAGCGTTTCTCGACAGTGACAAACTGGATATTCCCAGCCTTTGGCATCAAGATCCGATACGCAAGCAGATATTGTTTGCGCTGAATATGGATACGGTGGTCGCACATGTGAGCCGTTTTGTCAGCGCGCAAAATACCGAAAAGCTTGAAGCGATATTTGATGAATTGAATCCCATCGGTTCCACTGCGCGTATGCGCTCCTGGCTGACCACGCGGCCTTGTTTAGCCACTGAGAAGTCACAGATTAGCCATGTGGTTTACGACAGCGCATGGGAAAAAGCCGTAGCGGATCTTTGTGAGAAAATACCGCAAGTGGTTGCATGGGCTAAGAATGATCACCTGGATTTCATAGTGCGCTATCTGTGGCGCGGCTCTTCGCGTAATTTTGTTCCGGATTATTTAATTCGCCTGAATAACGGTAAAACGCTGGTTCTTGAAGTGAAAGGTGTTGATAGCGAACAAAACCGGGCGAAACGCGCTGCGATGGAAACTTGGATTAAAGCCGTCAATGAACAAGGCGGTTTTGGTCATTGGTGTTTTGATGTGGTGTTTGAACCTGCGAGAACCCGGGATGTATTGTTAAGGCATGCGGGGATCGATCAGATATTTAAAGCGGTTTGATACCTGTTAATCAATTTCTCATTCGGCTTTTGCACACTTTTTCATATACTACCTGGCTTTACATCCTTGCATTCAATTTAGGACATGCTGCAAGTGCTGCTTATAGCTCTGCTGCTGCGGAGTTTAGTGACGAGTTATGTATTCCAAATTCCTTCAGTTGATGTTCCGTACTGGATAAAGTCGAGACAAAAGTAATATTGATCTTTTTAGGATCAGTCGAGTGGGATATTTGATTGTAGAAAGCGTTATAGTGCGGATGAGATTGGTAACTGTTGATAACATCTGCGTGTGCCAGTTGGATTCGCCAACAAAGGCGATATTGCCCCGGTTCTGATAATGCCCAACCTGAGAAAACTTGGCGCACACCAGGAATTGTCGTTAAAGTTTTACGTGCTTGTTCAGTCAGCGTATCAAATTGCTGTAGATAACGGCTCTCAACATTACAAATAATGATTTGTTCTACAGACTGCCAAGGGCGGCACTGAATCAAAACTTCCGCTGCGCGGCCCGCTGATCCCCAGAGATGCATATACAATTTGATTTGTTCTTGAAGGCTTTCTTTAACACCGTGCAATGATTCAATATAGCCCTTTTTGCTGCTTTTTTGGCTATTGGAACGAATTGCTGCGGCAGCGGTATCGGAAAGTTCCGTGTAACAGTTAATTTTAGCAACGCCATTTAAAATCAACTTATGGTACTGCTCTTCAACTAAACCGCTTCCGCCATGCAGCACCAGTGGAATGCCGAGTTCATCGTTAATACGTTTCAGACGTTTGAAGTCTAATTTAGTGCTGCGATTGGGCTGGCGGCCATGGATTGTGCCAACGGAAACAGCAAGGAAATCAATTTTGGTACGTTCAATATACACTTTAGCTTCTTCTGAAGAGGTATAGACGACTTCTCCCAAGTTATTGATTGCATTTTCTCCTTCCACACCGCCCACAAAACCGAGTATTCCTTCAACTGCTGTGCCGCAGGCATGAGCTACTTCTGTCACACGGCTGGTTTGAGTGATATTGACTGGGAATGTTTCTGAAGAAACATCCAGCATGACACTGTTGCAACCAAGATTAATCGCTTGAACGATGGATTCATGTTTCTTTGCATGATCAAAGTGGATAGCAACCGGCACTTTGGCGTAATGTGCAGCTCGTTCGACAGCCGGCATGATCAGGCTAAAATCATGTTGGTGGAAGAGCGGCTCAGAAAGATTGAGAATGACTGGTGAACGACAAAACTCGGCTGTCGTGATAATAGCTTCCAAGAAGTCCAGACTTACCAGTCCAAAACCACCGATTGCGTAGTTATTTTGATAAGCATGATTCAACATATCGCGCATATCTACAAGTGGCATTTTTATCCTCTGTAATTTAGGGGTGTAAAAAAATTAGCTCAATGCATGATTTTTTCAAGTGCCTGATCCAAATCATCCAGAGCTGACCCCATGATAAGACCTGCATAGCTATGGTATAGCCACAATTCACAAGAAACGGGTAGGTGTAAACCACGTCGTCCACGAATCTGAAACTCGCGCCATGCCAGAATGGGCTGATCGTCTTTATTACTATCTACGCATAGCCACATGGCCTTGTCTAGAATGACTTCTAATCCGCGATGCTGCTGTAATGTCACTCGCAAAGGATAGCCTAGTCGCAGCAGCGCAAGCCGCCCGCGGTTATAACAAGCCGCTTCGATCGTTTTAGGGAAAATTCGCCAAGGGAGAGTCAGCGTTTCCATCGCTATCGATATATTGTAATTTTTATTTTTTGTTTTTTGTTTTGGATTCACTATCCAAGGTACTTTCAAGAAAAACACGACTCGCTAAAATATCTTCCGCTTCTAATGTGATGAGATCCGTTTTGGATAATGATCTGTTTGTTCCGGAAAATAGTCGATTTGCCTGCCGCAGCCGAGCACGATCAAGCGCGTTACGAACTGAGCGCGCATTGGCAAAATGCTCTGACTTCATACGCAGGCGGATATATTTCCCGAACGCCTTTTCCCCGGCTGCACTGAAGCAGTAATTCTGACTTTCTAACATTAACTTAGCAATCGCGACTAACTCATCTGCACCATAATCCGGAAAGTCGATGTGGTGCGCTATACGCGAGCGCATGCCGGGATTGCTATGAAAGAATTTGTCCATGCGATCTTTGTAGCCGGCCAAAATAACAACCAAGTCATCGCGATTATTTTCCATCGTTTGCAGCAAAATTTCTATTGATTCTGCACCATAGTCACGTTCGTTCTCTGGTTTATAAAGATAATAAGCCTCATCAATGAAAAGAACGCCTCCCATCGCTTTCTTTATCACCTCTTTTGTTTTTGGTGCGGTATGTCCAATATATTGACCGACCAAGTCGTCTCGGGTCACTGAAACCAGGTGCCCCTCTCGCACATAGCCAAGGCGATGTAAGATTTCTGCCATGCGCAGGGCTACTGTTGTTTTCCCAGTACCGGGATTTCCAGTAAAACACATATGTAAACTGGGTGCTTCCGCAGATAATCCCATTTGTTTGCGAACACGATCGACCAGCAACAATGCAGCCGTCTCGCGAATACGAGTCTTCACAGGAATTAAGCCAATCAACTCACTATCTAGTTTATCCAGTACTTCTTGGATATTAGACTCCCGGAACTCTGCATCCAAATCAATCACGGTATCTTTGGGCGAAGTTAAGTTTTTAGATTGCTTAGGCATGTTTGATTACTCATTGAGGTCTCATGGGATAGATACTGTGGCATACATATCAATTATGTGCATTTAATCTTTAGAGGCTGCTATTGAATAGCTTAATCGATTAAATTTTTAATGCCATCACGCTTACACTACTCACTATTTCTCTCCCTCCTTTACGGAGAGAGAGAAATCTTACACTAACTGTTAGTAACGCTCAGCTTCCGGTTTGTCGGTTGCATAAGAGTGAATGGTATAACTAATGCTCCGTCCAGCTCCTTCTTGACGCACCAAACCAAAACCTGGTTCTTTCTTAGGCCGATTGACAATATAAGACATGGTCGGACTTTCCACTCCACGTGTTGAGTTAAATGCAGTCACGCGGATATAGTGGTTTGGGAAAGTCTTACGGCAACTATTGATTTCCAGCAAGATTCCTGCCGGATCTTTCAAATCAAACATAGGATTGCCAAACATTTCCCAGTACGTGTTACGTGGATGCGGGTCATCCGTATATTCGATTCCGATTGCCCAGCCATTCTTCAACGCATACTTGAGCTGAGCTGAAATTTGCTTGTCGGTCAATGGGGGCAGGAAAGAAAATTGCCCCTGTGTGAGAATATTACCTGGATTGGTCATCATGATTGTTTCTCCTAAAATGGTTAAACGCTTGCAGTTGTGGAGGGCACAAAGTCAGCGGTATCAGTAGAATCGTAGTTAAAGGTGATATCTTTCCACGTATCCAACGCTTGTTTGAGCGGCGTACACCACTTGGCAGCATCTGCAAGAATTTGCGGACCTTCTTTGACGTAATCCCGGCCTTCATTACGCGCCAAAATCATCGCTTCGAGTGCTACACGGTTTGCTACTGCGCCGGCCTGAATGCCTTGAGGATGGCCGATCGTACCGCCACCGAACTGCAATATCACATCTTCGCCGAGATAATCAATCAACTGATGCATCTGGCCTGCATGAATACCACCTGAAGCGACAGGCATGACTTTATTAAGTGACGCCCAATCTTGATCGAAGAACAGACCGTGTTCTAGATTCTTTTCAGTATTTGTGTCACGCAAGGTATCGTAAAAGCCCCTGATCATCAGTGGATCGCCTTCAAGCTTCCCAACAACCGTGCCTGCATGAATATGATCGACACCCGCCATACGCATCCACTTACAAATCACACGGAAATTCATGCCGTGATTTTTCTGGCGTGAATAGGTCGAATTACCAGCGCGATGCAGATGCAATATCATGTCGTTCCTACGCGCCCATTTTGCCATCGACTGAATCGCGGTGTAGCCGATCACCAGATCGATCATGATAATGACTGAACCCAGAGATTTTGCAAACTCCGCTCTTTCATACATGTCTTCCATCGTGCCGGCCGTCACATTCAAATAATGACCTTTGACTTCACCCGTAGCGGCAGAAGCTTTATTGACTGCTTCCATGCAATATAGGAAACGATCACGCCAATGCATAAAAGGTTGTGAGTTAATATTCTCATCATCTTTCATGAAATCCAGGCCGCCTTTCAGGCCTTCGTATACAACGCGTCCGTAGTTACGTCCGGAAAGACCCAGTTTTGGCTTGGTCGTTGCACCCAATAACGGACGACCAAATTTATCTAAACGTTCACGTTCTACCACGATACCGGTTGCAGGGCCTTGGAAAGTTTTCAGGTAAGCAACGGGAATACGCATGTCTTCCAGACGCAGTGCCTTGACTGCTTTGAAGCCAAAGACGTTACCGATAATCGAAGCGGTTAAGTTGGCGATTGAGCCTTCTTCGAATAAATCGATATCATAGGCGATATAGGCAAAGTATTGCGCTTCGTTTTTAGTACCTGGGCCTGTGTTTGGAACCAGCTCAGACTTATATGCTTTAGCACGATAAAGTTCACATGCAGTCAGTCGGTCAGTCCATACCACGGTCCATGTTGCCGTAGAAGATTCGCCTGCGACCGCTGCTGCCGCTTCTTCATGATCCACTCCCGGTTGAGGCGTGATGCGAAACATCGCAACAACGTCTGTATCTTTGGGTACATAGCTAGGTTCCCAGTAGCCCATTTTTTTGTATGGAAGGACACCGGCTTTGTAACGTTCTTTACCTTCTTTCATGGTTTCTGAAGCCATAATTTTTCTCCGAGTTATTGAAAAACCCACGCTATAAACTTTAGTTAGGAAGTAGACATCAGCGGGTGAAAATATAGTAGAATTTTTGAACCATAAATAACAATCAAATGTTTCTATTATTGCGATAGATTCTTATCTATGATAGATTTTTTATTGACAGATAATAAAAGGAGAGATTCATGCGTCACAGCACGTTGCGGCAACTTGAAGTTTTTGAAGCGATTGCTCGCTTGAAAAGCTTTACTCGCGCAGCTGAAGAGTTATTCTTGACGCAGCCGACGGTATCGATGCAAATCAAGAAACTGACGGATGAGATTGGACTGCCTTTGTTTGAACAAATCGGTAAAAAAATCTATCTGACCGATGCAGGGAAAGAGTTGTATCAGACGTGTCTTGGCATATTTGAGCATTTTTCCCGTTTCGAAATGATCGCATCGGATATGAAAGGCTTGAAATCTGGAAAACTGCGGCTTGCGGTGGTTACTACCGCGAAATATTTTACGCCACGTTTATTGGGGATGTTTTGCCAGGAATACCCCGGCATAGACGTCGCACTGATAGTGACGAATCGTGAGCGGGTTCTGGAAAGATTAAGCAGTAATCAAGACGATCTATATATCTTGGGGCAAGTTCCGGATGCCATTGATGCCGTAGCGGAAGTATTTCTGGATAATCCATTGGTTGTTCTTGCTGCGGCAGATCACCCGCTTGCGAATGAAAAAAGAATTACCGTTGATCGCATCAGTGATGAGCCCTTTATTATGCGTGAACCGGGCTCAGGAACGAGGATGGCGACAGAACGTTTTTTTTTGGAACGTAGTCATAAATTGAAAGTCCGCATGGAATTGGGCAGTAACGAAGCGATTAAGCAGGCTATTGTCGGTAGATTGGGTATCGCCGTCTTGTCTCGGCATACCCTGGCACTTGATGCGCCGATGGGGCAGCTTGCGATACTTGATGTTGAAGGATTTCCAATTGAACGGCATTGGTACTTTGCGTATCCATCCGGCAAGCAATTGTCGATTGTAGCGCAGACGTTCTTGGAGTATTTGCGGCAGGCATCCGATTACCTGGATGATTTATCATGCCGCCATGCGATTTCCGGGCATTGCCCGTTATTAAAAGACGGCCAACATTAAGTTTGCTGCGCAATCGCCCATAAAAAGTTACTTGTTAATTATTCGCCGATAGGAGTTTCCCAATGACTGAATATATCGCCTGGTTTGATCAATTAACGATGAGAGATGTGGGCTTGGTTGGCGGGAAGAATGCCTCGCTGGGAGAAATGATTAGCCATCTTTCACAGGCAGGTGTGAATGTGCCGGCAGGTTTTGCGACCACGACAGAAGCTTATCGAGAGTTTCTGGTTGCCAATGGGCTCGTTGATCGTATCAATCATGTGTTGGGTGGGCTGGATATTGACGACATCAATGCGCTAACCACCGCCGGTAAGACCATTCGCGGTTGGATGCTGAGCGCCACGCTACCGGATGCGATTTTGCACGCGGTGTCGCAAGCCTATGAAAAACTGGCGGCCAGCAGTGATAATGATGAAGTTTCCTTTGCGGTACGTTCATCAGCAACGGCTGAGGATTTGGCCGATGCTTCGTTTGCCGGTCAGCAGGAAACGTTGTTGAACGTTCACGGGTTGGATCAGATTATTGCGGCGATCAAAGTGGTATTCGCTTCACTGTATAACGATCGCGCCATTGCTTATCGGGTTCATCAACATTTTCCTCACGATAAGGTGTATCTGTCCGCCGGGATTCAGAAAATGGTGCGCAGCGACTTAGGCGCCAGTGGCGTGATGTTCACGCTGGATACCGAATCCGGTTTCCGCGATGCGATTTTTATCACCGCCGCGTATGGGCTAGGCGAAACCATTGTGCAGGGTACCGTTAATCCAGATGAATTCTATGTGTACAAGCGCGGGTTGACTGCCGGTCGTCCGGCCATTCTCTCGCGGCGTTTAGGCACCAAAGCCATAGAAATGGTGTATGCCGATCAAAAAATCGCCAACGATGCGCTCACGCTTACGCGCGATGTAGAAATGGATCGCCGCATGCGCTTTTCGTTATCGGATAGCCAGGTGGAGGCATTGGCGCGTCAAGCGCTGATTATTGAGCAGCATTATAGTCGCCCGATGGACATCGAATGGGCGCTGGATGGACTGGATGGCCAGTTGTACATCGTACAGGCTCGCCCGGAAACTGTGGAAAGCCGTGCTAACCAAGTCATAGAACGATTTAAACTCAGTGACAAAGGAGAAGTGCTGGCAGAAGGCCGGGCGATTGGACATAAAATTGGCCAGGGAACAGCGCGCTTGATCAGGGGGGTCGACCAGATGCACGAAGTTCAATCTGGCGATGTGTTGGTCACCGATATGACCGATCCGGACTGGGAGCCGATCATGAAGCGGGCATCTGCGATTGTTACCAATCGAGGCGGCCGCACCTGTCATGCGGCCATTATCGCAAGGGAAATGGGAATTCCCGCCGTGGTGGGTTGTGGTGATGCGACAGCACATATCGTGGAAGGTGCGCAAGTCACGGTCTCTTGTGCCGAAGGCGATACGGGTTATGTGTATGCAGGGCTATTGCCATTCGAGCATACCTCGGCGGATACTGGCCAATTGCCTGACTTGCCGGTAAAAATCATGATGAATATTGGCAATCCGTCGCATGCCTTTACATTTTCCCGCATTCCCAATCAGGGCGTCGGGTTGGCCCGGCTGGAATTCATCATTAACAACATGATTGGCATCCATCCCAAAGCGCTTTTGGAGTTTGATCAGTTACCCGATGTGCTGAAAGCTGAAATTAGTAGCCGTATCGCGGGTTATGAGAATCCCGTTCGCTTTTATGTGGAAAGGTTGGTTGAGGGCATTGCCACATTAGCGGCCGCTTTCTATCCGCATCCTGTGATTGTGCGCACATCCGATTTTAAGTCCAATGAGTATGCGAATCTGATTGCGGGCAGCCGCTACGAACCCCAGGAGGAAAACCCGATGATCGGTTTCCGGGGCGCATCGCGCTATCTTGCAGCGGCTTTCCGGGATTGTTTTGAGCTCGAATGCAGTGCTTTACGCAAAGTGCGTGATGACATGGGACTGACCAACGTTGAGATCATGATCCCCTTCTGCCGTACACTCGAAGAAGCCGAGCAAGTAGTCGAGTTACTGGCGTCGCAAGGACTGGTGCGCGGAGAAAACGGCTTACGCTTGATCATGATGTGCGAAATTCCTTCCAATGCGTTACTCGCGGAAGAATTTCTGCAGTACTTCGATGGCTTTTCCATTGGCTCCAACGATATGACCCAACTCACGCTCGGAATTGATCGCGATTCCAGTTTGGTTTCGCATGTGTTCGATGAGCGCAATCCAGCCGTCAAGAAATTACTGAAAATGGCTATTGATGCTTGCCACAAGCAAGGGAAATATATTGGTATCTGCGGACAGGGACCTTCGGATTACCCGGATTTTGCTGCCTGGCTCTATGAGCAGGAGATCAGCAGCTTATCACTCAATCCGGATTCCGTCATGGAAACGTGGCTTCATCTCGCCAGCATGAAAAAATAATGACCAAGCAAAAAAGAACTGTTTTCTATTTATCCGATCGCACCGGTATCACTGCGGAAACACTCGGGCACAGTTTGTTGACGCAGTTTGACGGTATCGAATGGGAGACGATCAACGTACCTTTTCTCGACGATATCGAGAATGCCCAAACCGTGTTAGCGCAGATTAATCACGCTGCCGAGTGCGACGGGTATCGGCCTCTGGTGTTTAGTACTTTGCTGAAACCGGAAATTCTGGAAGTCATCAAACATGCGAACTGTCGCCTATTCGATTTCTTTGAGACATTTGTCCGCTCAATTGAAGAAGAATTGCACCAGCCCTTTGCCCGCATGGCTGGACGTTCTCATGGCTTGCAACATCACTTGTCGTATTTCAAAAGGATTGCCGCCATCAATTACGTGTTGGCGCATGATGACGGCGTCAATCCGAAGAATTTTGCCGAAGCTGACATCATTTTGATCGGTGTCTCACGTTCCGGTAAAACGCCCACCTGCCTTTATTTGGGGCTGCAATACGGCATCGCCGCGGCGAATTATCCGCTGACGGAAGAAGATATGCCTGTTCTGCAACTACCGAAGGTATTGGAAAATGTCAGAAGCAAGTTATTTGGATTGACACTCAGTGCCGCACAACTACACTTCATCCGGCAGGAGCGCCGTCCAAATAGCCAATACGCATCACTGGCGCAATGTCAGCGGGAAATTCAATGGCAGGAATCGCTATTCCAATTATTCAATATTCCCTATCTGGACACGACACGCATTTCGATTGAGGAAATCAGCGCGACCCTATTGAATCGTTGCGGATTGAAGCGGCAGTTGTATGGATGATCCAGGCTTGACGCGTTAAATAAACCTCAATCAACGAATGTTCTAAAGCTACTTTCCATTAACCTCTAGGGAGTATCAGAAAATCTGAAGTGCCTGTGTATTGGCGTGATATGTTAAGAAAGGGCTGAATAACTGGAATAAAGCAGGAAGTGCTAAGCCTTAAGGTATTTCATTAGAATCGTATTGAGTGCATTGAGATCTACTGGCTTGGTAATAAAATCATTCATACCCGATTCGAGGCACGCATTTCTATCATCTTGATACGCATTCGCAGTAATGGCAATGATTGGGACCAGCACGCCATGGGCTCTTAATATTCGAGTAGCCTGCATACCATCCATTTCGGGCATTTGCATGTCCATCAGGATAAGATCAAACTTATTCTTCAGTGCTAAATCAAAAGCTTCTTTTCCATTGGTGACTTTAGTCACATTTAACTCAAATTTATATAAAATCTGCTCCAATACTAATTGATTTACTGGATTGTCTTCCGCCACCAATACATGGTAGCGATGACCAAACGTTTGCAAAGTTGTGATAGTTCGAGAGGCTGGATTTTCCTTGCGGTTGACTGGCTTAAGCGGGATGGTTAATCTGAAGGTGGATCCTTTTCCTGCCTCTGACTCAACTTCAATGAATCCTCCCATCATATCAATAATGTTTTTAGAAATAGCCAGACCTAAACCGGTGCCTCCAAACTTTCTGGTAATTGAACCATCGCCCTGATAAAAGGGTTTAAAGAGATTTTTGATTACTTCTTCATTCATTCCGATACCGTTGTCTTTAATGACAACAACGAGTACCTGATCTTGATATTGCGCGTCAATGTCAACGATTCCATTTTCAGAGAATTTGATCGCATTGGAGATAATGTTACTGATTACCTGCTTTAACCGGATCTCATCGCCTTCTACGTGTTGATCTTCGTCAATTTGCTGGTAATTACAGTGAAGCGTGACGCATTTTTCCTTTGCAGAGCTGAGCAAAATTGCATAGCAATCCTTAAAGACTCTTCTCAGGGAGATTTGCATTTTTTCAATTTGAAATTTACCGGCCTGAATCTTTGAGAAATCGAGCAACTCGTTGACGATATTTAATAGATGTTTTCCAGATAAATGAATATCATGCGCATAATCTTTGATTTTTTCTGGATTGGATTCCATCTCCGCCTCAATTAGCTTTGATAGTCCCATCACGGCATTCAGTGGCGTGCGAAGCTCATGGCTGACATTGGCTAAAAACTCATCTTTCATTTTTTGAGCCTGCTGCCACTCTTTTAAGTTAGTGATATCTTCAAAAACACCCACATAACCGATTAAATGATCACTGGCATCTCTCAGCGCACTAATCGATAGAAATGAGGTAAAGGTTGATTTATCCTTGCGAATATAAGTCCATTCCTTGGTTTCAACTTCTCTTTTTTCTCGCGGATTTTTGACAAAAACATCAAAACCAGGCGCTATACCCAATTCCATAGCTCGGGCTATGACTTCATCATCAGCATGGAGAATTGCCGGTGTCACCTTTCCGATAATTTCTTCTGCTTGGTAGCCCAGCATTTTCTCGGCAGCGGGATTAAAGATAAGAATAATCCCATTTAAATCTGTTTCGATGACACCGTAGCGCGTTGTTTCAATAATAGCTTCAATTGCCCGGGTACGAATAGAGTCTCGATGACTTCGGCTGTGAAGATACGTAATGTATCCGATACAGGCGAGAGAGAATGCGACTAAAATAACTGTCATAGGTAACAGCAATGGGCGGAAGCCGAGTTTCTAATGAGCATAAAGTTTTAAATAAGAATCATAGTAAATCAGTGGTTCGATTTATCCAAATGAGTGAATTGCCAAGCAAGAAGATCTTTATTTCTTAAAGTTTAAAATCATAAAGGAATCTTTGGCAATCAGCTGCATAGATTTCTCGCTATGCTCGAAATGACAGTTATTCAGAGGCCTCTATTGATACGCAGATTTCATTCTTCCAGCCGCATGATGCAGTGAAGCGTTTAGTCAAATTGTGCGTGCAAGGCTAAGATACTTGCATTACTTTTGCACCAAATCTTCCGCAATAATCATTACATTCTTTTTAACAATCGCCTGAGCGCGGTCAATTTTTACCGTGTCTTTTTTAAGAATTTCTTCATTGTCGACCGATTTGATGCTGATGCTATGTTCACCGACCGGTACGTTACTCAGCACATAAAATCCTTGCTCGTCGGTAATCGAGTGGATTTGAGGTGATTCGGAAAGGAATACTTCCGCTTTTTTCGCCGTTATGTCTTTAAAGGTAACGACACCTGCGACGGCGCCATACTGCGGTACTTCGCCGCTTCCCGGGGTGACTTTGTTGGCAATGGATCGTACCATGAGCAGAATTGTTTCCGATGCAAATCCGGCTGTGAATGCCAGGGCGACTGAATTGGTGAGGTTGCTGGGTTCAATCAGATAATAAGCAAGAATCGCAAGAAAAGGCGCCGAGATGAACTGCACGATCTGAAAAATCAAATGCTCACGGAATTCATATTGTGTGAGCCTGGGTTGCTGTTCTGTTGCGATATGCTCTGAGCTAACCTGTTTTTGCAGTTCCGGGAGCCTCCGGGTTAAGCTGATGCTGCCGCCCATCAGCGCCAGGATAATGAAATAGAGTGGAACCAGCAAGCCGTCGCTGACCTGACAAGCCGCCGCATTTCCGTTTTCCTCTTTGCATTGGTTAATATAGCCGCCAATATTGATCACCCATGTTCCGATCACCTGTTCATCGTGTTGTTTTTCTCCTTCGCTAGCCAATTTGGATTTGAAACAACTTAAATGCTTGTCTTTGTTATCTAAGGAGCAGCCAATAAACACCGCGATCGGTTGATCACGGAGTGTTTCAGTCTTCTTGTCATGAAAAGGATTGATGAAAGGATAGAAGGTCAGCATTAATGACAGCAGCATGAAGCTGTATGCGAATATCATCCATTTATACCGCTGGTGCGACCTTTTCTTTTCCAGCGTCTCTCTTTCGTCCCGACTGAGTCCATCGGCCGGAATCGGTTCAATTGGATCTGCGTAGATTTGTACGAAAATGATGCAGGTAAAGATGATTCCAGGAAGCATCGGGATGGTGAATGAAACATCGGCTTCCTGACTGGCACGTATCAGAGCCACTATGAAATACACGAAATTAAAACTATAGGCAAGAATCCAAAACCAACTCTTTTTTATTTGCTCAGGAATCGATGATATCAAACGGTCAAACAAACCCGGATTGCCAGATAGGGATTTTGTATTCTCAACACCGGTATTTACAACAGGAGGCTGATCGGGTTGACTGGCTGTAGTCTGAGCGCTATCAGGTGTTTTATCCGTATTCATCGTATTAACCCTTTCGCAAATTTAATGGGGGTAAAAGAAACTTAATGACTGCTGAGCGATTTAACTTTCCCGTAACTGATACAATTTTAAACTGATTATTAAGGTTAGCTCGTATTTATGCGGAATTGGCGATACAGTATTTGTTATATTTGTAAAATTGGCAGTTACGAATAAAGCCGCTGCGAGAATTAAGTGAGCTTAAAGCACTTTTAAACGCATTACCAGTATCTCCTTCAACTGACGCAATCTTTATGGAGAGAAGAATAAAATCATGAACTACACTTTTACTCCCATCCTGGTTGGCATTGGTTTGTTTCTCGGCATGCTCCTATTCCAGGAAATTGGCCGACGCATAGGCATTCGCCAGATAACGAAGAATCCAGAAGAAGCAGACGCGACAAGTAGTGGAACGATGGAAGCTGCCATTTTCGCGCTATTCGGCTTGCTGATTGCATTCACCTTTTCCGGTGCAGCATCACGGTTCGACGAACGACGGCATCTGATTTCCGAGGAAACCAATGCAATCGGTACTGCCTACCTTAGGTTAGATTTGGTTGCTCCTGATGCGCAAGCGGCATTACAAGAATTATTCCGTCAATATTTGGATTCCCGGCTAGAAGTTTATAAGAAGCTTCCCGATGTGGAAGCGGCACAACAAGAATGGGCCAAAGGCGTGGTGCTGCAGAATACGATTTGGACTCAGGCGGTAGCAGCTTGCCGTATGCAGGCTAATCCGTCTACCTGTGTTGTGCTCCTTCCTGCATTGAATGAGATGATTGATATCACCACGACGCGGAAGATGGCTATGATGATGCATCCGCCAATGATTATCTTCGTTCTACTGTTTGTATTCGGATTCGGTTGCTCGTTTATAGGCGGCTATAGCATGGCCAGGAGTAATCCGCATCGATGGGTTCATCCTATCGTATTTGCTGCAATGGCAGCCATCACAGTGTATGTCATCCTCGACATAGAATATCCGCGGTTTGGCATCATCCGGGTAGATGCGGCTGATCAAGTGTTGATTGAGCTGCGCGAGAGCATGCAGTGAAGAATCTAAAAATATCACTTTTACTTCCCACGCATAAATAACTTATCCAGATCAGCCAAGCTGGTCTCAAACCAGGTCGGTCTGCCGTGGTTGCATTGGTCTGCTCGCTCAGTAATTTCCATTTCGCGCAACAAGGCGTTCATTTCTTCGATCGTCAGTTTGCGGTTGGCGCGGATTGCGCCGTGGCAGGCCATGGTGGCAAGTATTTCGTTGCGTTTTGCGGTTAGAATCTGACTGGCGCCGTATTCACGGATTTCGCGCAAGATATCGTGCGTGAGCTGCGCAATGTCGGCGTGTTGTAGCGTCGCCGGGACTGCGCGGACTGCCAGTGTGGTGGGTGACAGGATTGCGATTTCGAATCCCAATTGATCCAGCGTTGTCTGATTTTCTTCCACGACAGCGACTTCCAGCCCATCGGCGTAAAAAGTGACCGGAATCAGCAACGGCTGCATCGGTATTTCATGACGATCAAGCGCCTGCTTGAGCTTTTCGTACATAATCCGCTCATGTGCGGCGTGCATGTCCACAACCACCAGGCCGCGCGTATTTTGCGCCAGAATATAAACACAGTGCAGTTGTCCCAGCGCGAAACCGAGTGGATGGCTATCCTGTTCTTCTTTCGCTATGCCGGGTTGATCCGATTTCTCAACGGGTGTGACAGGCGCTGTGTTTATCGGCGCCGGTTGGTATGAATTAACTTCCGTACCAAATAACGTGCGATAAAAGCTTGCCGGTTGCGACACGGTATTAGGCTGTGTAGGGGCGGCTCTGGGGTAAGCAGGGAATGACCGCGTTGCTTGCATTGATTCGCCGGTTTCCATTCCTTTGTTGGGCGAAGCCAGTGCCTTGTTGATTGCATGAAAAATGAATTGATGCAGCGCGCGTGACTCACGGAAACGGACCTCTGTTTTCGTCGGATGCACATTCACATCAACGCCTTCCGGGTCGATATCCAGAAACAGAACAAAAGCCGGATGTTTGTCCAAATGCAATACATCCCGATAGGCTTCGCGCAGAGCGTGCGAGATCAGCTTGTCGCTGACAAAACGGTTATTCACGAAAAAATATTGTGCATCCCGTGATGAACGTGCATAGGCCGGTAGCGCTACCATGCCATGCAGAGAAATATCTATAGACCGCTCATCAACAAATGCAGCGGTTTGGCCAAATTCTTCACCCAATATCGATTGGATTCGTTGTGCTGAGTTGGCTGCGCGTAACTGGCGGCGCACCTTACCATTATGTTGTAATACAAACTCGATACCGGCTTGGGATAGCGCAATACGCTTGAATACTTCGTCACAGTGCGCGAGTTCGGTGGCTTCCGATTTTAGGAATTTGCGCCGTGCGGGGATATTGAAATATAAATCGTTCACGTCTAGAGTTGTTCCACTTGTCAGCGAAGAAGGCTCTGGCTGCGAGATCGATTTACCATCGACCTGTATCTGCCAGGCATGACTTTGCCCGGCTTGGCGGCTGGCTAATGTCAGTCTCGACACGGCGGCGATACTTGCCAGCGCTTCACCGCGAAAACCCAGGCTGGTGATTTTGTGTAAATCTTCCAGCGTGCTGATTTTGCTGGTGCTATGGCGTGTCAAGGCCAGCAGCAATTCCTCTTTGGCGATGCCCATACCGTCATCCATGACGCGAATCTGCTTGACGCCGCCTTGCAGAAGTTGCACGGTAATTTTCTTTGCGCCTGCATCGACACTATTTTCCAGAATCTCCTTGAGCGCCGAAGCAGGGCGTTCGACTACTTCACCGGCGGCGATCTGATTAATCAATAACTCGGGGAGCGGCTTAATCGTGGACATAGGAAAACTGTAGTTTTAAAGATTGCTATTATATTATTGGGACCTATGCTTCAATTGTACTTGGGTAGGTTACTTAACTCTATTAAATCATTGGAGGAGTCATAATGTTATCAATAGATGGATTGAAAACCAGCATTCCGGATGCCGTGCTCGATCAAATCCCTGATTGCGCCGAGAAGTTTGCTATCAATACACCACTACGCCTGGCGCACTTTCTGGCGCAATGTGCGCATGAAAGTATGGATTTTAAAGCGCGCGAGGAGAATTTAAACTATTCTGCTGATGGGTTAAAAAAGATCTTTCCAAAATACTTTCCTGATAATTTGGCGGATAGTTATGCGCGCCAACCAGAAAAGATTGCATCAAGGGTCTATGGCGGCAGAATGGGGAATGGCGACGAAGCCAGCAAAGAAGGCTATAAATACCGGGGAAGAGGTTATATTCAACTGACTGGAAAAGACAATTACAGCAAGTTTGCTCAGACTGTCAGTGATGATATTTTGAATAATCCCGATTTGGTGGCTTCAAAATATCCTTTGTTGTCAGCAGCCTGGTTCTGGAATTCTCGTTTACTCAATCAATTGGCCGATGAAGGGGCAAGCGACGACGTGGTGACAAAGATAACTAAAAAAGTGAATGGCGGAGTCATCGGTTTAGATGACCGTATCAAACATTTTAAAAATTATTATCCGCTGTTGGCTTGAAGCGAGCTGCTGTGAGGCTAAGTGCTGTTACCTGCCTAGGCGGTCTGCTCGCGCTGACCGCCTTACCTGTTTGGGCGACAGAATCGCTTTGTCATGCGCAGGAGCAAGTTATCTTTTCTTGCTCGCTCGATAAAAAAACGGTTTCAGTGTGTGCTTCCAATGATTTCTCAGCCAACAGCGGTTATCTGCAGTATCGATTCGGGCAAAAAGATGCGCTCGAACTGGCATTTCCGAATTTGACCGAATCAGCTCCGGCTGCTCAATCCGTTCAAGCGCGAACTCTGATGTTTGCAGGCGGTGGCGGGGGTTATCTCCGCTTTATCAACGGGCAACACCATTACATTGTGTATACCGCAATTGGTAAGGGTTGGGGCGCAAAAGACGGTGTTGCCGTTGAGAAGAACAACCAATTGATTGCCAATCTGGAATGCCAGGATATTCCGGTTTCAAAGTTGAACGAAGCATTTTTCACGCATGCCGGTTTATCGGCTGATCAGAATGAATTCCAGATTCCCGGTCTTGACTGATTGTAGCAGCTCACCTAGTCGGAGAAGTCGATACTTTGAGAATGGAATTTGCGCTCAGAGATCATGGCTGTTCCGCATTCCTCGGCTTCCGTGCGTATCAGCCGGGCACGTTTGCTCAGACGGGTGTTTAAGATCGACATTGAGCACTGCCCGCATTGTGGCGGGAATATGAAAATCATCGCCGCCATCCTGGAGAGAACCGCAATCACTAAAATTCTTAACCATTTCGGCTTATCTGCCCGGGCGCCGCCACGATCACCTGCGAAGGTCCAGGGTCTTTCCGATCCCAGTTGATTCCAACTCTTCTTTCTCAGCTCTCTTCTTGATTGAGCTGAGCATACTGCTTGGGCGCCTTTCGCGTGAAAGGCAAAAATGCTTCTAATTGCCAGGATTTTTATTGTGCCTTTAAGCAAAATCAGATGCTTTTTTGATCGTTCAGCAGCATATTTGCCTAAACATCCGGTTTGCGTATAATGAACTTTAGCAAAAAAGAGCGTTTATTTTTCCTATGCGTCAGCACAAACTGCTATGCGACCCGCAAACCAGTGGTGGCTTATTAGTCAGTTGTGCGCCAGAAAGTGCGGATGCAGTAGTGGCTGCTTTCAATTCTGATGGTTTCGGCCAAGCCGCAGTTATCGGCGCAATGCAGACTGGGGATGCGCAAGTAACGGTGCGCTGATAGATTCTGAATGCTAATTGTTGGAGGCTGATTAACACCCCGCTGGGTTGTTTACATTGTCGCCAATGGTATGCGCCAGCGCTATTTCTGCTACTTTGCGGGGGTAGTCGTTCGCCAAGGGCTGCTCGCGACACATTGGAGTCGGTCATTTCGTTTGCCACGAGAGGCTTCTTTTCGGCCTTTTCGGACATATTCAACAGATGATGAAAATGGCTGCTTTGCGCGAAACTCCGGACAACCTCGTGTAACATTAGACTCTCTGGAGGGGTGCTAGAGAACGTATGGATCAACAAAGGCAAAAAGAGGAGTTCCAGTATGCTTACGTGTGTGCGCTAGCGGCTCATGCAGGGCTGAACCGTGGCGACTTTCGGGTTGATAACGACAGCATCGATATCACTTTTCAAGCGAAGGGGCACTTCGGCCTGGGCAGAATACGCAGCCCAATGATTCAGATCCAACTCAAGTGCTCGTCGCAAGACCTAATTGCGGATGACGTCATCAAATTTCCGCTGAAGATCAAAAACTACAATGACCTTCGCGGCGAGGAGGTAGTCGTGCCGCGTTACCTTGCAGTGTTGCTTGTGCCAGATGATCTGGATCAGTGGATCGCCAACCACGATGACCACATCGCCTTGTTCAAGTCGTGCCATTGGTTGTCGCTCCGACACTATGGACCGACCGATAACGAAGCTTCAGTCACAATTGACGTACCCCTTACGCAACGCCTGACTAGCGCGACACTTTTGCAGATGATGGACCGTGCGAGTGCGGGAGAGTCGCTATGAGCGAAAACGAGCGCCACAATCGTCATACTCCGCCGGTGTCCGTTGAGCAGCTGCAGGCCTATCTGCAGTCAAAGCAATGGTTCGAAGATGGCAAGATTCGGAACGTCGCGACGATCTGGCATCGGCACCAAGATGAGGATGCAGAGGTCGTGCTGCCGGCCTCAAATGCCAAGGACTTTCAGCAACGAGTTCGTGATGCGCTCATTGCCCTCGCATCGTTTGAGAAGCGCGATGTTTTTGAGGCTATTGGCGACGTCAAAAGACTTTTCTTAAACGCCATCACCGTCAGAGTTATTCACGCGGATACGGAAGACGGCACTATCCCGATTAACGATGGCGTACTACTTATCTCAAAGGCAAAGGATATGCTGTCAGCTGCCGCCCAGGCCATCTACGCCAAGCGCAGGCATTTCTCCGGGCCCGCGCCGAAGGATGCTCGAGAATGTCTCGACACGCTCCTGCTTGGACAAACAGAGATTGGCAGCTACGTTGTCAATGTGATCGTGCCGAACCAGGCGAACTTTGTTGTCGACCAAGTTGTTGCGGATCAAGAGACCGCTGATGCCGTACCTCTCTCGCAGGCGATCACGTGGAGTCTTGTAACTGGGCTAGATGCTCTTGCGAAAGCGAGCACGACGTATGAGAAGACAGGGAACCTCAAAGCGTTTGATGACGCTGTACTCTCAGGCGTTAGTGCGAATCTCTGCGATGCGTTGCTCGGTTTCAGTGGCGAGAAGCACAACCGAACATTCGAGATTACCGTCACAGCTGCGGCTGGTCCGATGTTCGAGAACGTGCCTCGCAAGTTCGAGTTTGATGGAAACCATGTCGAGGTACTGGAGCAAGTCTCCAGCTACTACAAGGACGACTACGTCTTGCCTGATCGAGTCCTAACCGGCCACATCACGAAGCTAGTTCGACCAAAGGATGAGACTGCCGGCACTATCACGCTGGATTCCATGATTGGTGATGTAGAGCGCAAGGTTCGAGTCGAGTTGAAAGGTGATGACTATCACTTGGCAGTTATCGCCCATGACCAGGGAAAATTGGTTCGGGTGCAGGGAGACGTGCACATCAAGCCAAAGGCCGCTGAACTCCTGAATCCGAAGAGCTTCGGCGTAATCGAGATGGAAGACCTTTTCTAGTCTATGACGCGGTCATTGATCGGGTCAAAGCCGCGAGCAAAAAGGGGTCACGCAGAAAGGGGTCAGATACCGTCTTGAATTGCAAGTGCTGAATGATTAAAGTTTGCATCAAATGGCCGCTCTGATTTAATGACCCCATAAATCAAATGTGCCAGTTTACGCATGACAGCTCCTATTACGGCCTTTGGAGCCAATCCGGCATCACTCAATCTGTC
>NZ_JAKFWH010000033.1 GCF_021731985.1 Nitrosomonas sp. | reverse complement strand
GTGGGCTTTGAAAGATATGGATCAATGGGGCTGGATTATCGCATTTATTTACTGTGCATGTGCGGCTTTGCGGCTTGCGCGATTCAATACCAATATAGAAGTGGTTGATAAGCGTTTTTTTCAAGGCTTGCCTAGTCCTGCCGCAGCTGCATTAATCGCAGGACTTGTTTGGGTAATGCTTAATTTTCAGGTGCAAGGGAGTGATATAAAATGGCTGGCTAGTATCGTTACCTTATTTGCTGCTTTAACCATGGTTAGTAATATTCCTTATTATAGCGGTAAAGAAATTAATTTACGTCGCCGGGTTCCATTCTTTACAGTCTTATTATTAGTACTGTTCTTTTTTGTTTTAATTCCCAGTCATCCGCCGCTCGTATTATTTTCTCTGTTTGCGGCGTATGCATTTTCGGGTTATTTTGTTAAATTATGGCGGTTTGGCAGAAGTAAAAAAAATAGTGAAACACCGAGCTCCTGACGATTATCTATTGCACAGAAAGAAAAAACTATTTATATTCACAACCATTATGTTTGCAAAAAAGTATAACCACTTGCTACATTTTCTTTCAGATCCGATGGCTCTATCGGGATCGTTGTTGCGCCTTGCGCGCTAAAATTTTCTATCCCTATTTCCCTTTCTTCCCTATAAAATTCGAAAAACGAGTTTTATCTTACTTTAAGTTTTCTTCCTGAAGTGGAGAGCATAATGCAAGAGCATTTAATTATTTTTGATACGACGCTGCGTGACGGTGAACAAAGTCCTGGTGCGTCCATGACTAAAGAAGAAAAGGTGCGCATCGCCTGGCAGCTGGAACGTATGGGTGTGGATGTTATTGAAGCAGGATTCCCAGCAGCATCTAACGGCGATTTTGAAGCTGTTAAAGCAGTGGCTGACTCGGTAAAGGCAAGTGTGGTATGTGGATTGGCACGTGCGATCGAGGCTGATATTCAGCGTGCAGGTGAAGCATTAAAAGGTGCGCAATCGGCGCGTATCCATACGTTTATTGCGACATCTCCAATCCATATGAAGAATAAACTAAGGATGTCGCCTGATCAGGTGATTACACAAGCCGTGAAAGCTGTGAAATGGGCGCGTCAGTATACCGATAATGTTGAGTTCTCTCCAGAGGATGCAGGTCGCTCAGAAATAGATTTCTTGTGTCAGATACTTGAAGCTGTTATTGACGCAGGTGCGACGACATTGAATATTCCGGATACGGTGGGTTATACCATGCCGGATCAGTTCGGTAAGCTGATTCGTAGTTTGCGTGAACGCATTCCGAATTCGGATAAAGCGATTTTTTCGGTACATTGTCATAATGATTTAGGGTTGGCTGTAGCCAATTCGCTGGCTGCCGTTATGAATGGCGCGCGGCAAGTGGAATGCACCATTAATGGCTTAGGAGAGAGAGCAGGCAATGCCTCACTGGAAGAAGTTGTTATGGCTGTGCGAACGCGCCAGGATTATTTTCCCTGTGATACGAAAATCGATGCCACGCATATTGTATCGGCAAGTAAGCTGGTTTCCGGCATTACCGGTTTCCCGGTGCAGCCCAATAAAGCGATTGTAGGAGCCAATGCTTTTGCACATGAATCTGGTATTCATCAGGATGGCGTGCTGAAACACCGAGAGACATACGAAATCATGCGCGCAGAAGATGTGGGTTGGGGTGCAAACAAGTTATTACTGGGAAAACATTCCGGGCGTAATGCATTCCGCAATCGCCTTATGGAGTTAGGCATTGAACTGGAATCCGAAGAAATGCTCAATAATATTTTTATGCGTTTCAAGGAGTTGGCGGATAAGAAGCACGAGATATTTGATGAAGACCTCCATGCACTGGTTTCAGATGAAGTACTGGTACTACAAGAGCGCTACCGATTAATATCACTTACCATTCACTGCGAAACAGGCGAAGTTCCTTATGCGCGTATTGTTATTTCTGACGATGGAAGTGAAATGAACGCTGAATCTCAAGGAAGCGGTCCGGTGGATGCGACTTTCCGTGCGATTGAAACGCTACTATCCAGTGGGGTTAAGCTGCAATTATTTTCGGTTAACAATATTACCAGTGGAACTGATGCACAAGGAGAAGTAACCGTACGGCTACAGAAGTCTGACCGTATCGTCAATGGACATGGCGCAGATACCGATATTGTTGTGGCGTCAGCAAAAGCCTATCTCAGTGCGCTCAATAAGCTGCATAGCAAGCTGGAACGGGCTCATCCGCAGGTATAGCAGAGTTGAGAATGTCGACAAGAACTCAATGGAAGCTTTGCCACAAAGTGATGAAGCACAAACTGGCAGTGTTGTTTTGTTTGGTAACACTGATACTGAGTGCTCAAGCACAAGCATTTCAGTTCAAAGATGCTACAGGGAAGATTCATAAGCTGGCAGACTATAAAGGACGGTGGGTTCTGGTTAATTTCTGGGCAACTTGGTGTCCGCCATGCTTGAAAGAAATTCCTGATTTAATTGAGTTATATGAGAGCCGAAAAGACATTATGGTGATTGGTGTGGCAATGGATTTTAGTGACCCACAAGTGGTTATGGATTTTGTTCAGTCGATGTCAATTACATATCCCACTGTTTTAGGTAATCGGCAGATTGCTTCTCAACTCGACGATATTTCACTGCTGCCCAGTACTTATTTTTTTGATCCGGATGGAAAACCAGCTGCGCGCCAGCTTGGGATCATTTCGAGAGAAAGTATAGAAAAGTTTATTGAGTCAAAGTCAATTAAGAAAAGTGTGGGCCAAACGCGCTAATAAATTTGATTCAGTTTCTCGATTGATAATCAATAGAAATACCTAACTATTTTTTCGGCTATGATGCGGTATAACGCCAAGTGGTTTGCCATTTATTAAACACAAGCTGTGGATAGGTAATTTCACCCAAGCTGCCATTGTATCGTCCAAGGGCACGGAAATAATCGCCTTTTTCTTTATTGAGGTAATGGCGCAGAATGGTGCATCCATAGCGTAAATTAACGCGCAAATGAAAAAGATTGTGATCCCGGTGGCCAATGGCTTCAGTCCAGAATGGCATCACTTGCATATAGCCGCGCGCACCCGCATGCGAAAGGGCGTATTTTTTGAAACCACTTTCAACTTGAATCACACTTAACACAAGTTGCGGATCCAATCCTGCACGTGTTGCTTCATAAAAAACCGTTCTCAGAAATTCTTCCCGTTCGATTGGATCAGGTATGAATTTCTCTAAGCGGCGACTCATGCTGATAAGCCAAGTGATACTGTCAGCTACGGCGGCATATTCAGTGTATGAAGCGGCCTGATCACTTCTTTCGTGGAGAATGACTGTTTGGGTATTGGCAGCAAGCGTTTCATAATGCGGATTATTGGCATGTATGATGCCTGTAAAGAGCAAAAGTAGTATCGTGCAAATTAGTTTGTACATATTTTATTTGCTATAAATGAAAAAATTAGGTCCATGGGTATCGCTTGCGATGCTTGATCTTTTCTTCCTTGATATTCAATGATGGATTGCTTGAGACCTCGTTCGCCAATCACAATCCGATGCGGAATACCTATTAACTCCATATCGGCGAACATGACACCAGGGCGTTCGTCACGATCATCTAAAAGCACTTCGATTTGAGCATCTGAAAACTGTTGATACAGTTTTTCCACGGCATCTTTTACCAAACTACTTTTCTGCAGACCAATCGGTATGATTGCGAGCTGAAAGGGCGCCATCGTGGCTGGAAAAATGATGCCATGATCATCGTGATTTTGTTCAATTGCGGCGGCAACAATGCGTGAAATACCGATGCCATAGCAACCCATTTCCATGTATTGGGTTTGACCCGATTCGTCGAGATAGCTGGCTTTCATGATTTCAGAATATTTTGTACGCAACTGGAAAATATGGCCTACTTCAATTCCGCGGCAGATTTCTAGTCTTCCTTTACCGTCCGGAGAATCATCACCTGCAACAACATTTCGGATATCGAAAACATGATCGGGTATTTTGAGGTCACGATCAAAATTCACCTGTGTCAGATGAACCCCTTCTTTGTTTGCCCCACAAACAAAGTTACTCATACTCATGACAGTTTGATCAGCAATCACACAAGTATCTAACCCAACGGGACCAATGTATCCAGGTATTGTTCCAGTCTCAAGTAGAATATCTGATTCGCTTGCCATCTGGAACTCGGATAAAAAGGGTATTCTCCTCACTTTTAATTCGTTGAGTTGATGATCACCCCGCAGTAATAGTAAAAATATTTTATTATTTGCCTTTACTGCAAGGGTTTTGATTGTTTTTTGTAATGGTATTTCTAAGAATTCCGCAACTTCAATACAGGTTTTTTTATTGGGTGTTGGGATTTTCAGCATAACACCTTCGGGTTTAGCCCGTTCTTGTTGCGCTGATAATGCACTAGCCAACTCAATATTGGCGGCATAATCTGATTCTGGACAAAATGCGATCGCATCCTCACCAGATTCAGCTAAGACATGAAATTCATGTGAACCACTGCCTCCTATAGCACCAGTATCAGCCGCAACGGCACGAAATTTCAGACCAAGGCGTGTAAAAATACGGCTATAAGTTTCATACATGAGTTGATAGGTTTGCATCAGACTGTCTTCATCAGTGTGGAAAGAATACGCGTCTTTCATTAAGAATTCTCGTGCACGCATTACTCCAAAACGTGGTCGAATTTCATCACGAAATTTTGTTTGTATTTGATAGAAATTGAGTGGTAATTGACGATAGCTTTTGATTTCTCTGCGTACTATGTCGGTTATGATTTCCTCATGCGTTGGGCCAAAACAGAAATCATGTTCATGCCGATCTTTGATTTTTAGCATTTGTGGACCGAATACATCCCATCTGCCAGTTTCTTGCCATAATTCAGCAGGTTGTATCGCAGGCATCAAAACTTCTATAGCGCCACTTTTATTCATTTCATCACGAACAATGTTTTCTATTTTTCGTAGTATTCTTAAACCCAACGGCATCCAAGTATATAGTCCACTGCCTAAGCGTTTGATTAGCCCGGCGCGTAGCATAAGTTTGTGACTGATTAGTTCTGCTTCGGTAGGTGCTTCCTTAAGCGTTGAAATAAAAAATTGCGAGACGCGCATGAGTGATTCCATTATGATAATAAGATGATAGTAATTTTACCTTGAAATACTTGGCGAAGTGCGAGTTAGTCTATCGTTATGGATAGATTATCAACTTAAATAGATAGAATCTCTCTAAGGTATGGAGTTTTTGTTTTATAGGCACTTTCAATCTATAGTAAAGTATGAAAAAATCTACCCATTTGATGGGTCAAATGAGTAATTCACATGATTGACCGTAACGGATATCGCCCCAATGTTGGTATTATCCTGCTGAATTCAAAGAATGAAGTATTTTGGGGTAAGCGCATAAGACAAAATTCTTGGCAATTTCCACAAGGTGGTATTAAGTCGGGAGAAAGTCCTGAGCAAGCCATGTATCGGGAATTAACTGAAGAAATAGGGTTGCATCCAAATCACGTTGAAATTGTTGGGCGAACGCGCGATTGGCTGAGATATGAGGTACCTGATCGCTGGATTAGGCGTGAATGGCGCGGAAACTACAAAGGCCAAAAGCAAATTTGGTATTTGTTGCGTTTGATAGGGCGCGATAGTGATGTTTCGTTACGCGGAAGTGCGCATCCAGAATTTGACGCTTGGCGCTGGAATCAATATTGGGTCGAACTAGATTCGGTTGTAGAGTTTAAACGCAAGGTTTACAAACAAGCATTGACAGAATTATCACGATTGTTAAAAGCTGATCCTTGTCAAAGCGCTGGTTATGATAAAAATAATTTAGCCAGTGAAACAAGAGAGATTCTAATTAATCATCTGGAAGTGAATGAATAGTCCGTTTGATATAAAGTATTTATTAAGGGTTATTTGAGTTATTCCCAGTAAATTTTAAGAAACGGGGTAGAATTGCTTCACTTTGTTTTTTAAAGATTCCCATTTGTGGGTGTTTCATCAGGCGTAATCGGCTGCGCCATTACAGCCGTTTTATTATATCTATTTAGGGAGAAACCGATGAAGATACGTACACTGGTTGCGTCACTGTTATCGATGGGCGCTCTTGTCACTTCGATTAATGTTTCAGCCAATGAACCTATCCAACCCATTAAAGCTGCTAAAGTAACAAATGCTGATATGGTTGAACTGGGTAAAATGTTATTTTTTGATCCACGCTTATCGAAATCCGGATTTATTTCCTGTAATTCTTGCCATAACTTAAGCATGGGTGGAACAGATAATATACCGACCTCTATTGGTCATAAGTGGCAAGAAGGCCCAATTAATGCTCCTACTGTATTAAATGCTAGCATGAATTTAGCTCAGTTCTGGGATGGACGTGCTAAGGATTTAAAAGAACAAGCGGGAGGGCCTATCGCAAATCCAGGTGAAATGGCTTCAACGCATAAAGTGGCTGTCGAAGTGTTGCAATCAATTCCTCAGTACCGCGGTTATTTTCAAAAAGCATTTGGTTCTGATCAGGTTGATATCGATCGAGTAACCACTGCGATAGCTGCTTTTGAAGAAACATTGGTTACACCAGGATCACGTTTTGATAAATGGCTGGAAGGTGACAAAAAATCACTGAATCAGCAGGAGCTGGAAGGGTATGAGTTATTTAAGAGTAGTGGTTGCTCGGGTTGCCATAATGGACCAGCTGTAGGTGGTGCGCTTTACCAGAAGTTTGGTGTACATCACCCTTATAAAACAGCAAGTAAAGCAGAAGGAAGAAAAGCGGTTACTGGAAAAGATACTGACTTGAATGTTTTTAAAGTACCAACATTGCGAAATATTGAATTAACTTACCCCTACTTTCATGATGGAGCGGCTGCAACATTGGAAGATGCCGTAAAGACTATGGGTAAAGTGCAATTAGATCGTGATTTTAACAAGAAGGAAGTTGATAGTATTGTTGCTTTTCTAAAAACATTAACTGGTGAGCAACCTGATATCAGAATGCCGATTCTTCCACCTTCCAACAATAGTACACCAAGATCCGTACCGTTTTAATTTCTCTAGAATTTAAAAAATCGGAAGCAATTTTGTTGAATTTTTCTTGAAGTATGGAAGACAAATCAAGCATCCAGATGTTATGAACATAACCTGGATGCTTGCAATGTGGCGATCATTATGACAAACAATGATTGATTTAATTTTGTGGTTCTACTGATTAGTGAAATCTGTTATAGATTTACATATAAAAATAAAGTAGAGTCACTATTTATTCCAATAACTAATAATTAGAATAGGGAGTTACCTATGGGTAACAAGGGACAGTTACTGCAAGATCCATTTCTAAACATATTGCGCAAAGAGCATATTCCGGTATCGATATATTTAGTAAATGGTATTAAATTGCAAGGACAAATTGATTCATTTGATCAATATGTAGTACTGTTGAAAAACTCAGTTACGCAAATGGTATACAAGCACGCGATCTCTACAGTAGTGCCCGCAAGAGCTGTTACTATTCCTATTGAAACAATGGAAGCTCGTGATACCTGATGCCTGAATCAGGTTTGGATAGAATAAAAGCTATTAATCCAGCAATACTAGTTGGTCTTGACTTTGGTAGTGCTACGCATAAAGATAGCTTGCAAGAGTTAGAGCAGTTGGCTATCAGTGCTAAGATTCAGGTTATGGCGGTTGTGGAAGGAAAACGTTCTCGTCCTGATCCTACAACTTATATTGGAAGCGGAAAGATCGATGAAATAGCGCAGCTATTATCGCAGAACAATGCTTCGCTGGTAATATTTAACCATGATTTATCGCCAGCTCAGCAACGTAATTTGTCCTTACGCTTAAATTGTAATGTCGTCGATCGCACTTGTTTGATTCTCGATATTTTTTCTCAGCGTGCTAAGAGTCATGAAGGAAAGTTACAAGTAGAATTGGCCCAGTTAGAACATCTTGCAACACGCCTTGTGCGTGGATGGACGCATCTTGAGAGACAAAAAGGCGGTATTGGGTTGCGTGGTCCTGGCGAAACTCAACTGGAAACAGATCGACGATTAATTAAAAAGCGAGTTAAATTACTTAAAGAAAAGCTTTCAGCCTTGCAGCGTCAACGTAACGTCCAAAGACGATCAAGACGGCGTACAAATGTACTTTCGGTATCTATAGTTGGTTATACTAATGCAGGAAAATCGACTCTATTTAATAAATTAACACGTGCGCAATCATATGCTGCCGATCAGCTGTTTGCCACATTGGACACGACAACACGAAAACTGTTTCTCGCTGAAAGCGGTTCAGTAGTAATTTCGGATACCGTAGGATTTATTCGCGAATTGCCGCATATGCTAGTGGCAGCTTTTCGTGCAACGCTTGAAGAGACTGTTCAGGCCGATATACTGCTTCACGTAATAGATGCCAGCAGTCCGAATCGTGATGAACAGATCGAAGAAGTTAATAAGATATTAAAAGAAATCGATGCTGATACAATTCCTCAAGTTTTAATCTTAAACAAGATTGACCTAACAGACTTGGCGGTGGGCGGCAAAGGTTGCGCACGCGATGAGTATGGTAGAATATCACGCATTCGTTTAAGTGCAAAAACAGGCGATGGGATAGAGTTTGTAAGATTAGCGTTGACAGAAGCACTTGTGGAAAACTCCAAGAAAATGTATGAGCAATCTACAGATATTAAGAAAGTAATTGGAGGTTGTGCTACGGTACAAGAACTTTTTTGAACGAACAAAACAGGAATTAATATGGGATTAAATGATCCACAATGGGGAAAAAATAAAGGCGATTCCGGTCCACCAGATTTGGATGATGTGCTGCGCAATGTTAATAAAAAGATCAATAATATTTTCGGGCAAAAAAAAGGTGGTGGAGGTGATGAGGGTTCAAATACTCAAGGCCCCAAGCAACAGAGTGGCGGGAGTATCGCATTGATTCTCGGCTTGCTCGTGGTGGTGTGGCTGGCAAGCGGTTTTTATATTGTGGATGAAGGCCATCGAGGTGTTGTATTGCGTTTTGGTCAATATACTGACACGACACCGGCAGGCTTGCGTTGGCATTTACCTTATCCTGTCGAGAAAGTAGAAATAGTGAATGTCAGTCAGGTTCGTACAGTTGAAATTGGTTACCGTAACAATGTGAGAAGCAAGGTGCTCCGGGAGTCATTGATGTTGACAGATGATGAGAACATCATAGACATTCAGTTTGCGGTGCAATATATATTGAATAATCCAGAAAGCTTTCTGTTTGAAAATAGAAATCCTGAAGAAGCAGTTCTACAAGCAGCTGAGACTGCGATCAGACAAGTGATTGGTAAGAGTAAAATGGACTATGTCCTTTATGAAGGGCGTGAGCAAGTTGCAGCCAATGCGACTCAACTGATGCAGAAGATTCTAGATCGTTATGCGATAGGTATCTCTATCAGCAAAGTGACTATGCAAAATGCGCAACCGCCAGAGCAGGTTCAGGCTGCATTTGATGATGCAGTAAAAGCAGGGCAAGACAGAGAACGGCAAAAGAATGAGGGACAGGCTTATGCCAATGATGTGATTCCAAGAGCTGTTGGTAATGCTGCTCGATTGATTCAAGAATCTGAGGGATATAAACAACGAGTGATTGTAAGTGCCGAGGGTGACGCCAGTCGTTTTGAACAAATTCTTGTGGAATATAGTAAAGCGCCAAAAGTGACGCGCGAACGTTTGTATCTAGACATGATGCAACAGGTACTCTCCAATACTAGTAAGATTCTCGTTGATCAAAAGAATGGTAATAATCTCTTGTATTTGCCGTTGGATAAGCTAATAAATATGAGCGGATCAACGTCAGTTTCACCAGTAACTGCGCAGCCAATGGTGCAGGAGGCAGCGCCAGATAGTGGAATGCGGGCACGAGAGTCTTTTCGTAGCCGCGAACGGGAGATAAGATAGATGAAAAATTTTACATCAGTGTTTTCAGGTATCATCATTGCAGTGTTTTTTCTGGGAAGTTCTGCAATCTATATTGTAGATCAGCGGCAACAAGCTATTTTGTTTCAACTAGGGGAAGTGATTGATGTTAAAACGGAACCTGGTCTTTATTTTAAGATTCCTATCGCACAAAATGTACGTCTTTTTGAGAAACGCATTTTGACGATGAACACAGAAGAACCTGAACGTTTTATTACTTCGGAGAAAAAGAACGTTTTGGTAGATTTGTTTGTGAAATGGCGTATTGTAGACGTGAAACAATACTATATCAGCGTACGTGGTGATGAAAGTTTAGCGCAAACACGTTTAGCGCAAACTATTAATGCCAGTTTACGTGATGAATTTGGTAATCGTACAGTTCATGATGTTGTTTCGGGTGAGCGTGATGTTATTATGGAAATTATGCGTCAGAAAGCTGATAGCGATGCTCGTTCGATTGGAGTAGAAGTTGTTGATGTGCGTTTGAAACGAGTGGATTTGCCTCAGGAAGTCAGTGAATCGGTATATAGACGCATGGAAGCGGAACGTAAAAGGGTTGCCAATGAATTACGTTCCACTGGTGCTGCTGAATCAGAGAAGATTCGTGCTGATGCCGACAGACAACGTGAAGTCATAATGGCGGAAGCATATCGCGAAGCTCAGAAAACGATGGGTGATGGTGATAGTCAGGCAGCCGCAACCTATTCAAACGCTTTTCAGAAAGACGCCGAATTCTATGCTTTTTGGCGTAGCGTTGATGCCTATAAACAATCTTTCAAAAATAAAGGAGATATGTTGATTCTTGAACCTACCTCCGATTTCTTCAAGTATTTGAAAAATCCTGCTGTTAGTAAATAAAATGAGGGATTGATCGATTGGCGATAGGCCCGAAGATTCCACTAAGATTTTGCTTATTGAAGAATAAGTTTTAGTCTATGGTTTTCTTACTTAGTGAATATATGTAATTTTTTCATATAGTAACTTATGAAGAGGTTCTGGAAATCGTGGATATTTTTATACTCGATTACAACAGAACCTCTTAATTTTTTCTTCTATTTTAGAAAACGTAATGAATGCCTGATTTAGCAGGAGCTGTATTAATATGTGGGAAAATTTTCTGATTGCGATTGCCTTGATGTTAATTCTAGAAGGGATGCTGCCATTTTTATCTCCCCAGACTTGGAGAGAAGCATTTAGAAAAATGATTGAAATTAATGATCATCAGATACGTTTTATTGGTCTGACTTCAATGTTGGTTGGACTAATGTTGCTACTTATCGTAAGTTAACATTATTTTCTATTCTTCTCGTTGACAATTTGTCGATCATAAACATGCAAAATTGGCTACTTCCAGAATATGTCGAGGATATATTACCTGTAGAAGCATTGCATATCGAAGTAATGCGTCGTCAGATCATTGATTTGTTGCTGGTACACGGATACCAGCAGGTAATGCCGCCTTTGTTAGAGTATGTGGAATCGTTGCTGTCCGGCAGTGGCAGCGACATGGATTTGCATATGTTCAAAGTGATAGATCAGCTTAGTGGGCGCATGATGGGCCTACGTGCCGACATGACTCCGCAAGTTGCGAGAATTGATGCACATTTGTTGAATTCTGAAGGCATAACACGTCTATGCTATGCCAATAGCGTATTGCATACCGTGCCATCTGGGATAACCCAAACTCGAGAGCCATTGCAAGTAGGTGCGGAACTTTATGGCCACTCAGGGTTGGAAAGTGATCTAGAGGTTCAACGGATCATGTTGCAATGCTTGTCTGTCGCAGGTGTTAGTAAAATTCATCTGGATCTCGGTCATGTGGCAGTTTTCCGGGGTCTAATTAAAGGTGCGTGTATATCGCGAGAACTTGAAACCGAATTGTTTGCGGTTTTGCAAGCGAAAGATGTTTCGACTTTACAGGAATTGTGTATAAAGTTACAAAAAAATACGCGTGACGCATTGATGTTATTGCCTCAGCTTTATGGTGATAAGAATATTTTGGTAGATGCTATTAAACGATTGCCGGATTATCCGGAGATTAGAACTGCATTGAATGAATTGAGTATAGTGGAAGAAGAATTGAAACCAATTGTCGATGAGATTGCGTTTGATTTGGCGGATTTGCGTGGATATCACTATCATACCGGAATGGTCTTTGCTGCGTATGCGAATGGCTGCTCAAACGCTATTGCTTTAGGTGGACGTTATGACGAAATAGGGAAAGCTTTCGGGCGGGCACGGCCAGCTACTGGTTTTAGCATGGATCTCAGAGAGCTGTCCAGATTGGTGAAACCTCAAACATATCCCAGCGGAATACGCGCGCCTTTCCAGAAAAAAAATAAAGAACTGGAAAATATGATCGAGCAACTGCGCAGCTCAGGGCAAATCGTTGTGATGGATTTACCGGGACAAGAGAACGAATCCTTGGATTGCGATAGGCAATTAGTATTTCATAATGGGCAATGGATCGTTGAGGAAATTTAATATTTTAGAAGAAAAGTTTTTTAGAGATTAGTGATATGACTAAAAATGTAGTAGTCATTGGTACGCAATGGGGTGATGAAGGAAAAGGCAAGGTGGTTGACTGGCTAACAGATCATGCGCAAGGCGTTGTACGCTTTCAAGGCGGCCATAATGCGGGTCATACCTTGGTCATAGGAAATAAAAAAACCGTATTACATCTGATCCCATCCGGCATACTGCGCGACCGTGTTGTTTGTTATATTGGAAATGGAGTGGTGATTTCTCCGGAAGCGCTGCTCAATGAAATTGATATGCTTGAGCATAATGGTGTCAATGTCAGTGGGCGCTTGCGGATTAGTGCAGCTTGTCCGTTAATTTTGCCCTGTCACGTCGCATTAGATAATGCGCGTGAGACTGCTAGAGGCGTAGGGAAGATTGGCACCACAGGACGTGGTATCGGTCCAGCTTACGAAGATAAAGTCGCGCGACGCGCAATTCGTTTGCAAGATTTATTCCACCGTGATCGCTTTGCTGCGAAGTTAGGTGAGATGTTGGATTATCACAATTTTGTGTTGAAAAATTATTTTCATATGCCTGTCGTAGATTTTCAAAAAACCATGGATGATGCACTGGTACAAGCTGAGCGGATTAAACCGATGGTGGCTGATGTTCCCCAGCTTTTATTTAATGCGCACAAAGCGGGGGATAATCTGTTATTCGAAGGCGCACAGGGTGCGTTATTGGATATTGATCATGGCACATACCCATTTGTCACGTCTAGTAATTGTGTGGCTGGCGCGGCAGGTCCTGGCAGTGGAGTTGGACCGCAAATGTTGCATTATGTGCTGGGTATTACCAAAGCATACACAACACGTGTTGGTTCTGGGCCATTTCCGACTGAACTGGACGACGAAGTAGGCAAGCATCTTGCCACACGTGGACATGAATTCGGTTCGACAACAGGGCGTCCTCGCCGCTGTGGTTGGTTTGATGCGGTTGCACTAAAGCGCTCGATTCAAATAAACGGAGTCACAGGGCTATGTATTACTAAATTAGATGTCTTAGACGGTGTAGAAATTCTTAATCTTGGGGTAGGGTATAAACTGAGCGATGGTAATAATAGCAATATATTGCCGATTGGTGCTGATGATCTGGATTGTTGTGAACCGATCTACGAGGAAATACCCGGATGGTCAGAAAATACAGCCGGAATTAAAGAGTTTGATCAACTGCCAAAAGCCGCACAGGATTATCTGAAACGTTTGGAAGAAGTTTGTGAAATACCCATCGATATGATTTCTACAGGACCTGATAGAGAAGATACTATCCTGTTGCGCCATCCTTTCAAATGATGAACATTGGTCACTCAATGTGCAGTAACCAACCTAACCAACTGCAAGAAGTAAATCATGCGCTACTCTCATCCGGTACATATTGTGAGCTGGGAAGATGAAGTACTCACTTTGCGTGCTATCCGAACTGAAGTTTTTATTCATGAACAGCAAGTTCCGGAATCTTTAGAATGGGATGAGTTCGATGCAATTAGTACACATGTGTTAGCAAGCAATTCTGATGGACAACCCGTGGGGACTGCAAGATTATTGCCGGATGGTCATATTGGACGTATGGCAGTATTAAAGGAATGGCGGGGTAAAGGATATGGCAGTGCCATGCTGCAAAAGATGCTGGAAGAATTAAGAAACCGGCATAAACAAAAAGTAATGCTCAATGCACAAGCGAGCGCAGTTAAATTCTACGAAAAATTTGGATTCAAGGTTTCTGGGGAAGAATTTTTGGAAGCCGGTATTCTTCATGTCAAAATGATACTTTTCTTGAAGTCGAATTAGCCCTGTTTATTTTCTATCAGTTTTCCCCCATTCATTAGCTAACGCATCTGAAGCTTGTTTCCATTGATTGATTGCCTGTTCCATTGAGATCCTAGCCTGTTCTGATTTTTTTCTGGCAGTTTCAGCCTCTTGCTCGGCTGTGGCTAATTTCTGCTTAATTGCGGCCAATGTCTTTTCTGCAAAAACAGCATCCTTATTTAAAGTATCCGCTGATTGCTTGGCTTGCATCATTTTGTCATAGGCAATACTGGCATTTTTTTGAAGATTCGAAATATTTTCTGCGTGCACAAGAGGCAGAACCAAAACGTTCAGAAAAAGAATGAGACAAGTTCTAGTAAATAAAATGGTGAAATTATTTTTTTTAAAATTGGAATTAATCTTCATAATTACCCTTTCAGTCATTAATTCATAAGTTTCTATGGTGTATTCATATAGCAAGGAAAGAGCAAATTAAGAATTCTATGAAACATATGATTCAGTGAACCGATGCATCTCTGCAATGTGACGCTATTAAGTTCTGCGCCAAGATTTTTCAATAAAACCTGATTACTGATATAAGAATGGATAAGTTCATAGAGTCTCATCAAACTACCGACGTAAGAAACTAACACAATGTTTCTCTTACTGCTCTATTGCATCTTGAGATATTGTAAAATCAGTATACACAAAAAGTGTGAATTCTTGTTCATTGCTAACTGTAAAACAGTATTTGATACTAATAAAAGGAATTAGAATGTATATGTCGCCAGGGTCGCTAGTGCTGAAGGTAAGTGTAATTTTTATTTGTAGCTTGTCGCTGATTATGTTCGCAACGTCAGTGCTTGCAAGTTGTAAGGGATGTTTGTGTTCGGGAGATCCTTGTAGCCTTTGTCCATTGCCTGCCATGCAAGATAATCCGACAAAGCCAGGTGAGCATGATCTATGTGCGAGGATAAAAGAAAAAGTGCCACCAACTTCGGCACAGCCGGGATCTAATGAGTATTTCCCAATTTTGGATAAAGCTATTATGATATGTGTGAATGAAGGGGGAGATGTCATTAGAAATAAGCAGCGTAATGCGGAGTTTCCATCAAGTTTTTATTGTAAACCACCAAGTCTCATGAAAAAGAATTAATGGATGCTTCGAAAAAACCATTACAGTGTGATTCGGATTGCCTCGTTTCTCGGGAACGAGAGAAAGAGCATTCATGCTAAGTAATTTCACTGACCATTCAACTGATGTTATAAATGCCAACAATGCGCCATAGCGTATACGCAGGGGCAGACTCACACGAAAACGATGATTGATTCCCCCTTCTAAATGTTCACGTTCACAATAATCTGGCGGAAATTGATCCCAGTCTTTTCGCTGCGCGATCTCTTGTAACTCACGTTGGTATTGCAAATCAATGTTATTCTCCGCGAACTCGAGGAAATCCTTCACATATCATGAATTGGAAGTCAAATGCGTAAATTGGTGTGTTGAGAAACTTTTCAGTATCAAATTCTGGCATAACTTTGGTGACGATTAATGTTGGCGTTCAGTGGATGAGCAGTTCGAATCTTCAATTGATCCATAGGAACAGCAAGTGAAGTATCATGTTCAATTATTGCTTTCTTTCTTTGGTCTTCGATTACGACATCGGGTGTTTATCTAAGGAAACTCTGAATAACTCATGTTTGTCATTCCGAACAAAGCGAGGAATCTTTGTAAATCAACGCGATAGATTTCTCTCTGCGCTCGAAAGGACAGTTATTCAGAGTTTCCCTAACATTTGGTCTTAAATATTCAGGATCGTTCTCATTCAAACAACGAAATGTCACGGTTACTGTGGTGTCAATTCCCATACGCGCGCGAGCGGTTGATTCATTAGTGATCATAAAGCGTTTGCCAAGTCATGTGCATTTTTCTGTTCCCGCTTGAAAGGCACTTTCTCTCGCCTGTGATGCAAGGCGATATCCATCAGCAGTTGCGGTTACGGAGTAAGTATCTCGCCCCATTTCTAAAACCTGGCTGGTAGAGAGACAACCACTTAGAATAATGACCATGATGGTTGCTGTAATGGATCTGATTTTATGATGCTGTGGGTACATATGTGAATTCCTAAATAAGCTTAGATTTTTAGTAACTATTTTCCAGAAATTTCATAATGGCAACAAAACTTACACCCTCCTGATCGTGATAAAATCCTTTTCCAAGTCCCAGATTAAAAGTTTACCTGGATTTACCCGCCTTCCTTTATGAAAAACAATTACCTAGAAAGAATACTGACCGCGCAGGTTTATGATGTGGCGATCGAGAGTCCGTTGGAGCTTGCTGCCAATTTATCCGGGCGCATCCATAATCAGGTGTTATTAAAGCGGGAAGATTTGCAGCAGGTTTTTTCTTTCAAGCTGCGCGGTGCATATAACAAGATGATCAAGTTATCGCCTGCGGTGCGCAATCGCGGTGTGATTGCGGCCTCTGCCGGTAATCATGCGCAAGGTGTGGCATTAGCTGCCAAGCGGTTGAGCTGTAGCGCGACCATCGTGATGCCGGTGACGACGCCGCAAATCAAGGTAAATGCGGTGATGGCGCTGGGCGCGACAGTTGCCTTGCATGGCGATTCCTATAACGATGCTTACGAGCACGCGATAAAACTGGCGAAAGTAGAGCAAGCCACGTTTGTTCATCCCTACGATGACCCGGACGTGATTGCCGGGCAGGGAACAGTCGGCATGGAAATCTTGCGGCAGCATACCGGGAATATTCACGCGATTTTTGTGCCGATTGGCGGAGGCGGGTTGATTTCCGGCATAGCGGCTTATGTGAAACGGCTGTATCCGAAAATCAAAATCATCGGCGTCGAGCCGGTCGATTCGGATGCGATGTACCGTTCATTACAAAGCGGCCGCCGGGTCAAATTGGCGCAAGTGGGTTTATTTGCGGACGGCGTGGCGGTGCGGCATGTGGGCAAGGAAACCTTCCGCTTATGCCGCGAACTGGTCGACGAAGTGATTCTGGTCGATACCGACGCCATTTGCGCTGCAGTCAAGGATGTATTTGAAGATACGCGAACGATACTGGAACCTTCCGGCGCGCTTTCCGTTGCGGGCATCAAAGCGTACGTCGCACGTGAAAAAATCCTGCATAAAACGTTGGTTGCGATTGCATCCGGTGCCAATATGAATTTTGACCGGCTGCGGCATATCTCAGAACGCGCAGAAATCGGTGAGCGGCGTGAAGCTGTGTTGACCGTGACGATTCCGGAAAAACCCGGCAGTTTCAAAAAGTTCTGTAATTTATTGGGCGCCAAAAGCATCACCGAATTTAACTACCGTTATGCCGATCCGAAAGTGGCGCATGTTTTTGTCGGCGTATCGGTGCGCAATCAGGAGGAAACCCAGAAACTGATCAGCGAATTAAAACAAAGCGGCTTGGCTACCGAAGACATGAGCAACAACGAAATGGCCAAGCTGCATATTCGTCATTTGGTCGGCGGACACGCGCATGACGTTAAAAACGAAATTCTCTACCGTTTTGAATTTCCTGATCGTCCCGGCGCGTTGATGAATTTCCTTAACAACTTGAGCCATAATTGGAATATCAGCTTGTTTCATTACCGCAATCATGGCGCCGACTATGGCCGCGTGCTGATCGGAATCCAGGTTCCTCCGGAAGAAAGATCTGACTTCAAAGCATTCCTGAATCAACTGGGTTATCACTATTGGGATGAGACGAAGAATCCCGCCTATAAGTTATTTCTTGGGTAATCCAACCAAACTTAATGCTGATTGGATTACATTAGGCTTTAGCTGATAAGTGCGTTATTCCATGTCATGGAATTGCAATGCTGCCGTGCATCACAAGAATCATACAATTCACCTCGTAACGGATTTGTTCAATGGGTTAAACAGCCGGTCAGGGAAGAATTGACTGGAATTTGGCTATCAAATGTCCGTTTGAACAGTAATTGCGTTTTTTAGAATTATGTTTCGACTATTCGTTACAACCATCTGCCTCGCGGATCTGCTCGATCTACATCTACCGAAATATTAATCGTCATACCACCGGAACTACGTAACCAGATCGCGAACGGTTCATTGCTAAGTGGACAAAATCCATTATTCCTATAGATAGTCTGTGACAATTTGCCGCATTGACGCCATTGATGTATTCGCATAACAATGCCGGGGAGCGATTGAAAGGATAGTCGTAAATAAGTTCCCAGTCTTCTTCACTTTTCGTGGTTTACCGTGAACATTATCTGCATTTTTTTGCTTATTAGCGCACGCAATTTCATTTGTGAGCGGAGATCGCATATGGAAAACTTTCTTTCACACAGTCTAAATATTGGTTCGGTCTTAATTCGCGGCCGGAATAGCGATAATCCTGATCCGATATCAGAGGCCTATGCTGTGCTGCGAGCGATTGCGCTCAATCGCCCATCAAACAATTGTTTCGGACGACTTTGAATTGATAAAAATACTGTACTGGCAGGCTGCTTTACATGAATTTTTTACCCTCGACATTTGATGGGAGTTTAGAGCTTTACTTCAGAATCATCCGAGAGGGGATGGCCGTTCGCAGTCATTGCGATCTGTTGAAGTGGCTGCAGGGAGAAGTGCAACACTATCTACCGCATAAGATCATGCTCGCGGTTTGGATTGGTACTGCCGAGAACCAGGTTGAATACGACGTTGTTTCCGCATTGCCAGGAATCAGAACCGGATTTTTACATTCGGAAAAATTGTTAACGTTGCAACAGGAGCTTTATAGCTTGTGGATTGCGCTGGGCAAAGTGCCTTACCGGCAAAGCCTGGATGCACACGATTCCCAGTCCGATGATTACACGCCGCCTTGCACTACTGGCGAAATATTCTGCGGCATGCGATCTTTGCTCGTACACGGAGCCAGTGACGAGCGCATGGGTCAGGACTGTCTTTACATCATATTTAATTCGAAGGATAGTTTCGACGACACTACGCTGGGTGTTATGGAGAGCCTGCTGCCGTATCTTGATAACGCTTTGCGCCGGATCAAGCCCTGGGCTTGTCAGCATCAGACTATGTTCCCCTCGGAAAATTTGCTGCAAAGCAGGAAAAATTATGGATTGAGTAGGCGCGAAGCCGAAATAATGGACTGGGTCAGGATGGGCAAAACAAATTCTGAAATCGCATCCATTCTTGGAATCAGTGCTTGCACGGTAAGAAACCATTTGCAGAGTATTTTCAAGAAACTTAATGTCTTCAATCGGGTACAAGCCATCGCCAAGGTTGGTCCAACCCCGATCATCGCTAATCCGCCCTTGCTTTCACCTTCTACCGCCCCGCTGCGCGCGAATCCAATCAATATTTCGTCGGCTTACCGGTCAAGCCTAGAAATCGTGGTTGACCGCTTGAAAGGATAAAAAATAGCAGATTCCAAAGAATTCTTCCATGATTGACGATTTCGTCCATTCGGTGAAGCCGTTAACGCAGCGAATTAAAGGATACTTGTAGCTTCTTGGAACGGATAGCCATTTGCATATCATTATGCCTGGTCTCAGCACACCCTTAATCACATATTCCACTTTGTCCATGTATGGATTCTAGGATTATCCACTCATGGTTTGATGTGCCTTATTAAATTCCAATAGGTTGTACTTTAACCCTGTGCATATCCCTTTTACCCAGCCGGGAATGGGTTCATTGTCAATAGTCATTTCGGACTATTGTGAAGAATAGATGGATTCACGCATGCTATTGATGGATGGGATTCATTCATTCTAAGTACATCATCGTAATCTTGCCTGAACAAGGTGAGCTTTATCTTAAACATAGGTTATAAAAGGATAGAAAACTTATGAAACATTCACTTAAATATGCATTGATTTTTGCCGGTTTGGGCGCTGGGTTAGCCTCAGCGCCGGCTATGGCCCACTTCTTTCCGAAGACTCTAGGCACGTTTGATGGAACACCGGGAGCAACGGCTACTCTCACGGCCAGTGTTTCGGGTAATTACGGCTGGATCGACGGTACCGATAACGATTGGAGCGATACGCATAGAGTGGTCGCCTATCAATTCACACTAACCAATGACGCCGAAATTCAGCTTTCATTCGAACAAGCGGTTGCGTCCGGTGGACGCAACGGACTCACTCCGGGATTTTCGCTCCATAGGGGGCATGTGCACGATCCGTTTACTACTCCGGGCGGCGCGGATCACGACTACTCGGCCTCTTCAACAACTCTTCGTAACATAGATAGCGGAGGCGCCTTCACTGAAGGTTCATTCAGAGCATTGAGCGACTGGCGAATCACTAACGAAGCACCGCTTGATGAAGTTGCACCAAGCGTCTTCACCTACATTGGTCACGCTTATGATGGCTTTCAAGACTATGGCACAGGTGTCATTCCCGGGGGGGACAACTTGCTTGACAATATGGTTATGCAAAGTTTTCACCTAATGGCGGGTAATTACACTGCTTTTGTCGGTGGAAGTGATTATGCCAACCAATTCGCAGCACTGAAGACTTATGGTATGAGCGGCACCATCACGGTAATTTCTGCGATTCCAGAGCCAGAGACTTATGCCATGTTGCTGGCGGGTCTTGGTTTGATGGGTGTGATGGCCCGCCGTCGCAAAGAAGCTGACCCGCTTAACGGTTAAGCTGCTGCCCATCTTTTCCTATTTGCTTATTTATTACAAAGAACGGATGAGTACATCCATTCTAACTTTATACAGAGAAAGATATGAAATCTAAAACTATTAAGTATTCCAACGTAAAATTTGCTGGTTTCGCCGTGGCGAGTATTCTGTTTCTAGCTGCGAGCCAGGCCAATGCGACCAGTTATGTCTTCCATGATCTTGGCACCGCAGGCGGGCCCTGGTCAAGCGCGCTCGCCATTAATAACGCTGGACAAATCACCGGAGGTAACAGCCGCGGGACCTCTACCAGGGATGACGGGGAAATTCTTACGATTTGGCATGGTACCACCATGACCACCAACGAAACCTACGGCATGAACAGTCGCGGCTGGAGCATTAACGATTCAGGAGCGGTTACTGGCGGCTACGCTGACCGGGGATTCTGGTTTTTTTCTTCAACCTGGAACGCCGCGGGCGTTCGAACCGATCTTGATGACCTAGCGGGACGCAAGGACGAATTCTGGAGCGTAGGGCAAGGAATTAACGATCTCGGGCAAATCATCGGAGCTGCGGTGGCTGCTGATAACAGTTCCTACAAACCGCTACTCTGGGACAACAGTACGACACCTACGGTATTGGATACGCTTGGCGGGCAAACCGGCGAGGCATTGGGAATCAACAACGCCGGACTCGCTGTGGGTAATAGCTTTACAACCGGCGATACCGCCAGCCATGCGACATTGTGGGATATCAACAACGGTTCGGTTACCGATCTTGGTACCCTCGGCGGTATTGACAGCAATGCATTGGCGATAAACCAAATCGGGCAAATTGCCGGCTGGAGTTATCTCACGGGTGATCTCGCTCAGCATGCTACATTTTGGGATGGCGCTGCCTTGACCGATCTGGGTACCCTAGGCGGTACAAATAGCTCGGCACTTGCTCTCAACAACTTTGGACAAGTTGTAGGCTGGAGCGAATTGGCTGATGGTTCCCAGCATGCAATGTTCTGGGATGGTACTACCCTGATAGACTTAAATAGTTTTCTCGATCCTGCATTGGCAAGCGCTGGCTGGGTGCTGAAGGAAGCGGCTGGCATCAATGATCATGGTGCGATTGTGGGAACAGCGGTCAATAATCTTTTGGGTATTACCGACGGACACGCTTTCTTACTGTCTCCCGTTCCCGAGCCAGAGACTTACGCCATGTTGTTGGCAGGCTTGAGCTTGATGGGTGCTATGGTTCGTCGGCGCAAGATGGCTGGCGAGCGCCACGGATAAGGCGCTACTGTTTTCTATTTGCTTCTTGCAAAGAACGGATGAGTACATCCGTTCTAACTTAAAGCGTCGCGAGTAGGTCGCTATTCGCTTTACCCTGCGATTGCTTTGTTCTTGAATTTGCTGACATAAAATACAATAAATTCATAAATTCCTAAAAGACCTTGTTTCACAGGTCTTATCCTGTTTTTGACCCCACGTTTCAGCGATTAAGCTATCACCTGACAACAATCGTGTCTGGTGTCGTCTGTCATCAAAAAAACTGAATATCCAGACAAGCCCGTATCAATGCTGGAGAAAACAATGGAAGATAATTTATCTAAATTTGGCTTAACAACCAGAATGGTTGCCATAGGAAAGAAGCTGCCGGTTATTACCTTACCGGCAAAGAAAAGTATTCCTAAGAGTGCTTCCATTTTAAACACTAGCTGGATAATGGGCGGCATCTTGATGGTTTTTACTGTGCTGCTGTTGATCACACTGGCTATCAGCGTCAATCAAGCCAGGCAGCATACGATTCAACCGGAATTGGTTGCGCAATTGGAGATGCAGCATTTACGTTTGTCAAAAGCCGCACAGCAGGCGCACATGGGTAATGCGAATGCATTTGCCGAGTTACAGGATAGTCAAGCTCAGCTAAATCAGTATATTGCGCTGCTATCTCAGGGCGGGATCTATAACCAAGACAAGATCGTTCCAGCCGCAGATCAATCGCTCGCATTAATCCTGAATGCCTATCAGCAAAACTGGCAGATTGAGGCTAAAAAGGTTGCCCTGATTTTGAACCATAAAGAATCTTCGATTAAGCTAAACAGCAGCATCAAAACAATCCAGATTACGCAGAGTCAATTGACCAGACGCATCGAAGAATTAATCGGCCGTATGGCAGAAATCGGCAACCTGCCGCAAGAAATACGGACGATGGAATCCATAAAAATGCATGCGCGTACCGTAGCAAAAAATGTTAGAACGCTTCTTTCCAGCGAATTCTCGATGCCAGAAATCACCGCGCAGCTTGCTCAGGATCACGCACAAATTTCAGCGATTACCCAAATTTTAAGTCAAGGGAATAATGGACTTGGGGCGGCGTCAAACAGGGATGAGACTATTCAGGATTTGTTGTCACATGTTTATTCATTGCTGAGAAGGTTTGAAGATCACCTTCGAGTGATTCAACAAGAAATGCCGGTAACTTTTACTACCCAGTTGGCTATGGATGAAGTTGCGAACAACAGCGCAGCCATGCTGGATATGACGCGAGCGCTGAGTAGTGAAATTCAAGAACAAAATCGGCATATTGTCTCTTTATTTAACGCGCTGAATTATACATTTGGCGCATGCGCAGTGCTTGCACTCATATTTTTTGTTCAGTCAGTACGCCGGAATGCGCATTATCAAGATTTGGCAAGCAGAAATGAAGTTGAGAAAGCGCAAAAGGCAATCGTGACACTTTTGGACGATATGAAAAGAATCGCCGATGGCGACCTGACCATCCGCACGGATATCACGAACCATATGACCGGTGCGATTGCCGATGCCATTAATTGCACGATTGAAGAATTGCACACACTGGTGGAACAGGTCAATCAGGCCAGCGCGCTGGTTGTTAAATCGTCTAATCAGGCGCAATATGTTTCGTCGGGATTATTAACAGCGGCACAACAGCAAACGGCAAAAATTGAACAAACCACCCTGGCAGTGATCGGCATGACGGAATCCATCAGCAAGATATCCGATATGGCGACAGAATCCGCAAAAGTCGCCAAACAATCGTTGTCCACTGCGGAAAAAGGTACCTCGGCGGTGCGTGAATCCATTGCCGGAATGAATGAAATCCGCGCATATATTCAGGATACTTCCAAACGGATCAAACGCCTGGGAGAAAGTTCACAGGAAATCGGTGAAATTGTCGCATTGATCACTGATATCACCGATCAAACGAATGTACTGGCTTTAAATGCAGCACTGCAGGCAACTGCCGCAGGTGAAGCCGGACATGGTTTTACCGTGATTGCGCAAGAAGTGCAACGTTTGGCTGAGCGCTCAGCAGAAGCCAGCAAACAAATCAGTGAATTGATCGTCACGATTCAAGGTGACACACAAGATGCCATCGCAGCGATGGAGAGAAGCACGCTCGGCGTGGCAAAAGGTGCAAAACGCTCCGATGCGGCTGGACGGGCTCTGGAAGAAATAGAAGAAGTTTCAAAACAGCTTGCCCAACTGGTAACCAATATTTTTGACGTCACCAATACCCAAACACGGGCGGCACATAAGGTGGTTGCCAATATGGAAGAGATTCTGCATATTACCCGGCAGAATACTGAGGGGACGTTGAAAACCACGGGATCAATCAAACAGATTACCGGTTTTGCATCTGAGCTGAAAGCATCGGTATCCAATTTCAAGGTGTAATGTTGATTTCGATTTCAAAATGGAATAGATGGTATTAAAAATGAGCGCACAACCCAAACTTAATATTGCCTCGATTATCGGAATCAAGGACGGAATCTATCAAGTATTCGCTTTGATTGACCAGAATCTGGATGTTTATAGCAAGCATCCTGGCAATGACAAGCTAATCAGAGATTGCCGGAATTATATTCATCAATTGGACGGCTTGCTGGAGATGCTGAATCTGACGAGCATCACCATCGTCACTGAAAAGATGGAGCAATTGGTTGCAGCGCTCATCAGCAAGAAGATTGAACCCAGTCCGCCGATTTTCGATGCGCTGAAACAATCCACCCAGGCATTGCTTTATTACCTGAATGAGCTGATTGAAGGTGTGGAAGAAAATCCGCTACGTCTGTTTCCAGCGTATCGCGGGTTGATGCAAGTGTATGGTTTTGAAAATGCGCCCGAGAGCGATTTATTTTTTCCGCGGTTAACGGCTAATCCGGCATTAAAGGCGGAATCAACGCATATTGATGCTTTAACGGCTAAATCCTTAGCCAAACAATTGGGCGCCGAGTATCAGGCCGGACTGCTTAAGTGGTTGCGTGATCCATCGAATAAAGACGGTTTGCAGAAAATGGCCGTGGCAGTCAATCAGCTCGAAGAATTTCCGGGAACTATTGAAGGGCGCGCATTTTGGTGGGCAGCCGCGGGTTTTCTCGAGGATTTATTGTATCTGGAAAGCGATCAAATCGATCTTCCGGTGCGCCGCCTGTGCGGGAAGATTGAACAAACCATACGCCATCTTGCCGCTGGAACACTGGGTAGTACTGCACCATTAATGCGTGAACTGCTGTACCACATTGCCCACAGCGAATCAGCCAGTCAGCGCATCAGCGATATCAAGAACAGTTATACCTGGCCCGGACTGTCGGCAGATCAGGATACGCTGACTTTTGAACAGTCGGAAACTTTGCGTCCCATTTTGGATAGGCTACGTAGCACGTTGATGGAGGCGAATGACATCTGGCGTGAATTTTGTGCAGGACATCAAGAAAGTCTGGCCTCGTTGCTTGAATACATGGATTGGCTCAACCATCAAGCGCAGCAAACCCAATGCGCGCCGCTAATGAAATTAATCGATGCCATTAATAGTACCGTTACTTTTTTGCATGATCAGCCTCAGGATGCCAGTGAAGAGCTGGCGATGGAAATGGCGACTGCTTTGTTACTGGTTGAAAGTATTATCGATGACTTTAACAAGTTACCGCCGGATTTATCGCAGCAGATCGATGTAATTGCCACCCGTCTGCGCGGCATTACCGCAGGCAATGTCAGTACGCTGCCGCATGCGCCGGCGTTAACTGTGTTAGAAAGTAAATCACAGGAAAAGGAATTATTGGCGCAGGTTGCACAGGAAATTCTGACCAATCTGGGGCAAATCGAGACCATTCTGGATAAATTCTTTTTTGAACCTGCCAAAAGTGCAGAATTGTCCATGCTGCCTAGCTTATTCAAGCAAATCTTCGGCGCTTTGGTCATGCTGGATTTGGAACGTGCGCACACTTTGCTGCATCTTTGCCTGAACCTGGTCGAGAAACTGTTAAAACCGGGTTATGAAATTGTTGAGACCGAGCAGATCCTGCTGGTAGATGGATTAAGCAGTCTGGGTTTCTATATTGAAGCGCTCAGAAGCGGGCAACCAGAGAGTCACCAGATTGTCGAGGAAGCGATCAAGTTATTCCAGGTCGCATCGATTGCCGCAAGCACACCGTTACCGGCGCAAACGGCTGCTTCGGTACCTACCGTCGTGGCAAAGCCGGATAAAACAGCCGTTAAAGCGGCAAGTACCAGTGTCGATTTGGAATTGCTCGCTATTTTCCTGGAAGAAGCGGATGAAGTGCTGGCCAGTATAGCCAGTGAATTGCAGAAGTGCCGGATCGATGCAGCCGATCGTGAGTCTCTCACTGCTTTGCAGCGTGGATTCCATACACTCAAAGGCAGTGGCCGCATGGTCAAGCTGGAGAAGATGAGTGAAGTGGCCTGGCGCTTGGAACAAGTTCTGAGTCATTGGCTGACTGAAAAAAGATCGGTTTCCGATCCATTAGTAAGGTTAATCACGCGCACGCATCAGGCCTATGGCGAGTGGTGCAGGAATCTGCGCGAACAGGGCGCAACAGCGGTTGATGCCGGTGAATTGTTGCTTTTAGCAAAAGCACTATTAACCAGTGAAAAAGCCATCGAGGCACAGGTGGAACCCGCAGCAAAGGCTAACAGTCTTGTTGACATAGATGCCTCGTTTGAAGCCGAAACGGAAGAGCCAGCCGTATTCCCGGATTCCTCATCAAGCGGAACAAAAACTAAGCCGGTACAGCCTGTGCCGTTTGCCGCCGAAGCAGTTGATCAGATCAATCTTGAGCTGCTTCCGGTGTTTCTTGAAGAAACGCAAGGCATTATTCCGCAAATGGGCGGTAAATTGCGCGCCTGGCGCATGCTGCCGCAAGACGAAGATATTCATCATGCGCTACTGCGATTGTTGCATACCTTGAAAGGCAGTGCCCGCATGACGGGAGCGTTGCAGCTTGGTGAATTGATCCATGCGATGGAAAGTCATGTGGAAGCAGCTTTTCTTTCGCGCAATATTTCCGACGCCGCGCTGGACCAGCTCGAAAGTGAATTTGATGCCATCAGCGGTAAGATTGAACAGCTTCAACGTATTGAGGTGCTGCCACTCCTGGAAAATCAGGCCGCTGCGGATGCAGTTACAGAGAGGATTGAACCCATAGGTGTTATGCCCGAAAAAACCGAATTGCTTCAGTCAAAAACCATTTTGCGTATTAACTCCGAGTTGATTGATCGCCTGATTAATGATTCCGGAGAAGCCAGCATTTTGCGCTCCAAAATTGAAGCACAACTCAACAATTTTAAACAATCGCTACAGGATCTGACTGAAAGTACGCACCGCTTGCACGACCAGTTGCGCGAAGTGGAGATTCAGGCGGAAACGCAAATGCAATCGCACCTTGCACAGCGGCATGAAAGCGAGCCTGCGTTTGATCCGCTCGAATTTGATCGATTCTCCCGCTTCCAGGAACTGACGCGGCTGATGGCAGAAAGTGTCGATGACATTATTACCGTGCAAAAAAGCTTGCGGGCAACACAAACGGTCGCTGAAGAAGCGGTCGTGCAGCAATCCGTGATTAACCGCCAGCTCCAGCAATCCTTGCTGCAAATCCGCACGATACCTTTTGGTAATTATGCCGAACGCTATTATCGTATCGCCCGGCAAGTGGCGGAAGATGTGGGTAAGAAAGCCAACCTGGAAATTCAGGGTGCGGAAGTTGAAATTGATCGCAGTGTATTAGAGAAGATTAATCCCCCTCTGGAACATTTGTTGCGTAATGCGATAGCCCACGGCATCGAAGAACCACTATTAAGGCAACAAGCAGGCAAGCCTGAAACAGGGCAAGTTACTATCCACGTGCGCCAAGAAGGCAACGAAGTGATTATCACGCTGAGTGACGATGGCCGCGGTCTGAATTTGCCGCGCATTCGTGAAGAAGCACAACAGCTTGGCTTGATGCAGGAAAATGAAATATTGGATGATGACAAAGTGATGTCGTTGATCTTCATCCAAGGCTTATCGACAACTGACGCCATCACCGGAATTGCCGGTCGCGGAATCGGCCTGGATATCGTCAAAAATGAGATTTCGATGCTCGGTGGCCGCATCAGCGTCCAATCTGCTCCCAACCAGGGAACAACGTTCACGATTTATTTGCCGCTCACACTATCCGTTGCACAAACATTCATGGTCCGCGCCGGGAAACAAATCTATGCGATCCCTGCTTTTATTGTCGAACAAAACCGGGAATTCGATCCCGATACGCTTAAAACGATCTATCAGGATCGGCAGATCGAGTTTAATGGGAAAAAATACTTGTTTTCCCATCTGTCGCATTTATTGAGTCAAGCAGATCATATTCCTGAAATCACCAAGCATAGCCAAGTATTATTCCTGCGCAGCGGCACACAATATCTTGCCGTGCATGTTGATGATCTGATCGGTAACACCGAAGTAGTGGTCAAGAACATCGGTTCACAGCTTGCACATGCGCCCGGTGTTGAAGGCGCTACGATTACCGGCGATGGCGAAGTTATTTTGATCCTGAATCCGGTGAAACTGATACAGCGTAACGATGTTCAGAAAGTGCTCAGTACACCGCTAGCCGAATTAACGGCTTTCGCTAAGAAGAAACCCATCAAGGCACCCGCCATCATGGTGGTGGATGATTCATTGACGGTGCGCAAAGTGACCTGCCGCCTGCTGGAACGTGAAGGTTGTGATGTGTTGATTGCTAAGAATGGCAAGGAAGCAATTGAAATCCTTCAGGACAGTATTCCGGATGTCATGCTGATCGATCTGGAAATGCCTAAAATGAATGGTTTTGAATTGATTGAATGGGTACGCGCGAACCCGGAAACGGCTCTTATCCCAATGATCATCATTTCCTCACGAACCGCGGAAAAACACCGGAAAATTGCCCAGGATCTGGGGGTTAATATATTTCTTGGTAAGCCTTATAAAGAGGAAGAATTGCTCAATCATTTGTCTGAGTTGATAAGAAAATAAGAAGATGGTATGGACGCCCCCTTAATCACCGGGGAGCCGGGGTAAGCAATACGAATTAAGTTAGAGTCCTTCGCTGGCCTGAGGATAAATAGAGCTTACTCAGAAATTCAGCGATCAGTTGTGCGCTGCCAAGTAAAGATTCCGGTTTGAGATGAATTGGCAGGCACGCGCAAACCGAATTTCTCTGAGCATGCTCCTTTTTGTCACCCACAATGCCATTTTGGCAGCAAGATTCCTCAGTTTTACCCAGCGATTAGTGGGATCAAGAATCATGCCCGGCAGTGTATCAAATCCTTCGAAGGGCGGTTTTTTGGTTGATGTAACGAATCATAGTGCACGGTTTTTGGTGTTAGTTCAAATATTTACGCGCACTATTTTACAAAAATATTTAATATCATTAAATTAAATCATCTATTTATACTTTTTTAGCAGGCTCTATTTACTCAGCAATGTGCGAAGACAATAATACGCATCGATAATATGCCTGTTGCGTGATTTCTTGATGCCTACCGTATGGCATTGAATACTTCTATAACTTGTAATTTAGCCACTGTCATCACTGATTCAATAATTTCAACTGACAAGCCAAGGTAGCTCCATGTTTTGAGTGCACGGTCAGGTATTGTTTCTTCGTGATTTATTTTCTGATTAGTACAGGGCTGAATATAGTTAGCAATATTGATAGCTGCGCACAGCGTGCTGGCATCATATTCATATTCTGCATCCTTCATGGGATCGAATTGGTGTTCAACTATTTTCCAGATATTAGGGGGTAATTTCCATTGATTCAGAAGCTCAGCGCCTAATTGCGCGTGAGTAAAACCAAAAATCTTACGCTCTGCATGGATTACAGCGTCTTCACCTTGGTTCATACAACTCAATACTTTTGCAGATTCTTCCGGGTACTGGCTGAAGAGGATTAGTCTCCCAACACCATGCAACAATCCAGCGATGAAGAAACGTTCTCTACTATCAACACTCGAGGCGAGTAAACGCGCAGTTACACCACAAGTGATACTGTGATTCCAAAATGTATCCATGTCGACCAGATCAGATGAGATACCTTTAAATGTAGACGTCACTGATGATGCTAAGACTAGATTACGCAGTTCTTTATGCCCAATTATGGAGATTGCTTTTAAAATAGTTTCTACTTTGCCAGAAAAACCAAAGTAAGTGCTGTTCGCGAACTTCAATAATTTTGCTGTTAATGCCGGATCACTTGAAATCACCTGCTCCAATTCATAATTAGACGCTTCCCCTGAATCAATTAAATCGTTTATGCGAACCACAACATCCGGTAAGGAGAAAATTGAGCGAACATTCGTGGCTATTGTGCGAGGATCCATTTGAGTCTCAGTCAAGAAAATATCAATTAGCGCTGGTCTTAATTTAATTGGATAGTGCGGTGGGAACATCTGATTTTGGCGATGGAATAACTATTTTCTAGCTTGTGCTCAGATTCCATCGGAACGAACGCTTCGTAAGCAAAACCAAAATGCTCATGCGAAGATTAAACCAATATGCGCAGTAATGCGTTGACGATTAAGCGGAGAAAACGGTCTGATTTCGTGTAGAAGCGTGGTGCGGTTCCTGCTTATTCCGCCGGATATAGGTTATTTTCCAGAGATAAGCGACTGATATTTAGCTTGTAGTTGTTCTTTGCTTTCAATCCTATCTGGATTGGTAATAATACAATCGACAGGACATACTTCGATACATTGCGGCTCATTGTAGTGCCCAACACATTCTGTGCATAAGCTCGCAGCTATCATGTAAATTTCTTCACCCTGAGAAATGGCACCATTAGGGCATTCGGGTTCGCAAACATCACAGTTAATACATTCGTCAGTAATAATTAATGCCATTGAATTCTCTCGCTACTATTTTTTTATTTTTCCGCGTAGTTTTTTTGCTACCAGCGGGTGTACAAATGCATCCGCATTCCCACCCAATGAGGCAATCTCACGCACAATGGTTGCTGAAATAAACATATATTGTTCTGATGGCGTCATGAATAAAGTTTCCACATCGGGATACATACTACGATTCATCCCTGCCATCTGGAACTCATATTCAAAGTCTGAAGCGGCACGCAAACCGCGCAAAATTATTCGCGTGTTTTGTTGCTGCAAGAAATTCATCAATAAACCAGAAAATGCCATAATTTTGACATTCGGACAGTCTGACAATACTTCGTGTGCCATTTCTACTCTTTCTTCCAAAGTAAAAAATGGTTTCTTACTGCTGCTTACGGCTATCGCTACGATGACTTGATCAAACAAACGCGAAGCACGCCGGACGAGATCTTCGTGCCCGCGCGTTATTGGGTCAAACGTACCAGGATAGATCACTTTATCCATTCAATTCTAACTCCAGAAGCTGATAGGATACGGTGCCAGCTTTTGCGCTACGTTTTACACGCCATGGTTTATCCGCGATCCAAGCGCCTTTAGTTTCAGTGTAAACCAGCCCGCCTTTTCCCAGATGTGATGGCAGTAGCGGCAACAATTTTGATAACAGTTCAAGACGATAAGGCGGATCAAGAAAAATAACATCAAATTTCCGCACATCAGAATTCAAAAAATTTAACGCGTTCATTATTTTCAGTTCGACTTGCGTAGCTTGCAATTTTTCCTTATTTTCATGCAATGCATTATAAATTTTAGTATCTGCATCGACCATAACCACTTGTGATGCGCCGCGAGACGCAGCTTCAAAACCCAATGCACCACTTCCAGCAAACAAATCAAGACAACTCATGCCGGTTAAATCCTGTCCCAGCCAATTAAATACGGTTTCACGTATTCTATCGGAGGTGGGTCTTAAATCCGGATTTGCTGGAAAAGTCAGCAAACGGCTGCGCCACTGACCACCAATGATACGGACTTTTCCTCTAACTAAAGCCATGGGCCAAGCGTTTACTCAATTGCTCCCACGACAACAGTAACCATGCCGTCCGGTTGAATTCGTCGCTGGAATGCTTGCCGGATTTGCTCGGTTGTTACTGCTTCAACAGCTACCAGATAATCCGTTAAATAAGTCAGTGGTAAATTATAAAAGCCGATCATGGAAAGATAGCTCAATATTTTGCTATTACTATCTATGCGAAGCGGGAAACCGCCGATAATATTTTGTTTGGCAGCCAGCAATTCTTCCTCTGTTGGACCACTTGCAACAAAATCTTTAAGCACTTTCTGCGTTAATGCCAGCGCCTCTTCCGACTGTTCCTTTTTTGTCTGCAAACCTATTTGAAAAGGCCCTTGTTCTTTATAGGGAGAAAAGAAGCTGTAAACGCTATAAGCCAAACCGCGTTGCTGACGAACTTCTTCCATCAGACGTGAAATGAACCCTCCGCCGCCCAGGATATGATTTCCGACTAATAGGGGAAAATAATCCGGATCACTTCGACGCAAGCCCGGAAAGGCCAATTGGATGTGGCTTTGTGTTGCCGGGTGCGGAATTCTTTTTATTCCTGCGACGGGTATTGATACTGCCGGTATTTCATTTTTCTGTCCACTGGAAGATAGATTACCAGTTAATTGTTCCGCAATTGCTGCAGCTTCAAGCCGAGTCACATCGCCAATGATTGTTATTACTGCGTTCCCGGTAACATAATAAGAGCGATAGAAAGTAAGCAAATCGTCCCGCTGCAACCTATTCAGCGTATCAATTTCTCCCTGCTCATTGAATCCGTAAGGGTGACTGCTATAGAGCATTTTCATCAATTCACGCTCGCCAATGTAGTCTGGCTTGGTGCTCGATTCTTTAATGCTCGAAACTATTCTTGCCTTTTCACGCAACAATATTTCCTGAGAGAATTCCGGGGACTGAATAATGCGTGCAAATACATCAAGTGCTTGCTTGCGCTCCCGCTCACTGCTCAAAGTACGCAAAGCTAATCCCGCACGATCGCGGTCGAAATTATTTTTTAGTTGCGCGCCAACATCGGCCAACGCTGTGGCAATTTGGTCTTCAGATAGACCGCCCGCGCCAAGACTAAGCAAATGCTGTACCAGATTGGCGCAGCCTGATTTACTGATTGTATCCATGGCACTACCCGCAGCAAACTCCACATTGATATCCAGCATGGGCAAATCGTGATTTTCAACAAAATAAACTCTTGCCCCGGAGGCTGCCTGCCAGTACTGGATCGGCAGTGAAGCCAATACCCATTGAGAATAAAAACTGAACAACACGATACATATGATTCGCTTTATTTGCACGAAAGCCTCCTACAGCTCAAGCATTTCAGTAATAAGACCTGCCTATTAACCACTATTGCGCAACCCGGCGGTCACACCATTAATCGTAAGGTGGATGGAACGCCTAACTTCTTCACTATCTTCACCGGACCGGTAACGGCGCAGCAGTTCCACCTGTAAATGGTTGAGTGGATCAATATAAGGGGTTCTGTTGCGGATACTTCGTGCTAGCGTTGGATTGTCTTGCAGTAACTCAGTATGGCCGGTCACGGCAAACAACCATTTTTGACTTCTTGTCCATTCGTCTTTGATACGCCCAAAAATCTGCTCACGCAACGCCACATCCTCGACTAATTCCGCATAGCGGGATGCGATACCCATATCTGTCTTAGCCAACACCATGTCCATGTTCGACAATAATGTTTGCATAAAGGGCCATTCCCGATACATCTCCTGCAATAATGCCAATCCCTGCCCATCCTGATCTTCATGATTGACAAAAGCTTCTACTGCGTGACCAAATCCGTACCATCCCGGCAGCATCATCCGACTCAAACTCCAGCTAAATACCCAAGGAATTGCACGCAAATCTTCAATCGCATCGGAATTCTTACGTGACGGCGGCCTGCTGCCAATATGCAGCCCCGCCATTTCGCGAATCGGCGTTGATTCCAGAAAGAATTGCTTAAATCCGGGAGTTTCATACACCAAGTCACGGTAAGCTACAAAAGACACGGATGCCAATTTCTCCATAGCCGAATAATAACGATCCGAATTCGTGCCGATTGAATCATGACTCAGCAGCGTTGCTTCCATCGTCGCCGCCGCCAATGTTTCAAGGTTCCGCCGCCCAATTTCAGGTTCGGCATATTTACTGCTGATCACCTCGCCTTGCTCGGTTACGCGTATTTGACCATTAACACTTCCTGGCGGCTGAGCCAGGATACTTTGATAACTCGGTCCGCCACCCCGGCCCACCGTGCCGCCACGGCCGTGAAACAAGCGTAACTCAACTTTGTGCTTGGCAAAAACTTTGGTGAGTTCAATTTCAGCTTTATAAATCTCCCAATTCGACGTGATAAACCCCCCGTCCTTGTTGCTATCAGAGTAACCTAGCATGACTTCTTGTACGTTGGCACGCGAACTCAGCAATTTGCGATAATAGGGCAGTGAAAATAACTGATCCATAATAACGCTACAGCTACGCAAATCCGAGATTGTTTCAAATAGTGGGATAATATTGAGATGAAGTTGCGGGTTTTCGCCGGCTTGCAATAGGCCGACTTGCTGTAACAAAAATGCCACTTCCAGCACATTAATGATATCGGTGGTCATCGAAATGATGTAATTCGACATCGCTGCACGTCCAAAACGGCGATGAATTTCGGCGGCGCATTGCAAAATTCGCAGTTCGGATTGCGCCAGCTCGGAAAAATCAGTGTACGAGGCCAGTATCGAACGTGGTTGACTAATTTCTTTAAGCAGCCACTCCGTACGATCTTTTTCACTCAGCTGCGCATAGCCTTTCCGCCCTGTATCGTGCTCGAATAATTCGCTGACGACCTGTTCATGGATCTTGCTATGCTGGCGCATATCCAGCGGTGCTAAATGGAAACCAAATACATCCACGGCACGGCTGAGATTACGTAATGCACCACGCGCTATCCAAGATGATTTATGCTGTTTGAGCGAGTGGATGATGGCATTGAGGTCGTGCAAAAATTCAGTGCTACTGGCATAAGGCGCTCTGGTTTCGGTCGGCGTGTATTGTGTGACTTGATGGCCTAATTGATACGCGGTTGCAACCAAGCGCGCGGCGATACTGAGGAAAATCCGCCGGTACGGTTCGTCAGACCGATTAGGAATATCCGGCGCGGTAGCGGCCAGTTGTTTAACTTCATCGCTGACTTGCACTAATTGCTCGGTCAGACTCATAGAACGGCCGATTTTCTGCACGGCATCAATATAAAAATCCAATGCCACCGACGATTGACGTTCCACCGCCCGCAACATGACATCATGCGTGACAAACGGATTGCCATCACGGTCACCACCAATCCAACTACCGATGCGCAAGAACGATGTGACATAGGGAGCATCTTTACCCAAGCGGCGTTCGAGCAGGTCTTCAATTTTGGCATAGATGTAGGGGATCTCTGTCAAAAAGGTGTAGCTGTAATACGCCAAGCCATTTTCAATTTCATCATACACAGACAAGCGGGTGGGACGTAACATGCGGGTCTGCCACAATATCTGAATGGTAGCGCGCAAGCCTTCCTCATTGTGGCGCAATTCATTGGGCGTGAGTTCAGTCCGCGCACGTTCTTTCAGCAAACGCTCAATGGTTAATTGGCAATCCAGGATACTTCTTCGCTGGACTTCTGTTGGATGCGCTGTCAAAACCGGGGATATCATTGCTTTGTTAAAAAAGTCCGCTAAGACTGTAATATCTTTCCTGCTTTCCAATACGCGTTCCAGTGCTAATGCCACACTTCCAGCCTGTGGCAGAGATCCCGCGCGAAGATGCGCGCGCCGGCGCCGGTTGTGATGAACATCCTCAGCAATATTAGAAAGTAATGAGAAATAACTAAATGCACGGACGACGGGCAATGAGTCTTTATCACTCAACTGGTTGAGTATTGCATCGAGCTCATCTCTCGCCTTTAGATCTTGGTCCCGATGAAAACGAATTGCAGTCTGGCGTATATTCTCGACCAGCTCAAAAGCACTATCTCCATCTTGCTCACGTAACGTATCGCCCAGCATACGTCCTAGGAAACGAATATCTTCCCGCAATGGTAAGTCTTTATCATTCACTAATTTAGTGTTAGCAACACTATTCTCTGAATCAGTTGCACTCATCGCATCACACGCTCACTTAAAAATGAATCCGACATGCTCTTGCGATAAGCCAAGTTAGTGTCGACCATGCTAAAATGACTATTATTAAGAATTTTTTGTAATTTTTTCATTTTATACTATTAATGCCCAATTCATTTTTATCTCCCCAGAAAATCGTCATTGCATCACGAGAAAGCCTACTTGCAATGTGGCAAGCTAAGTTTATTCAGAAATGTTTAGGCGAATTATACCCGCAAACTGAAATCAGCATACTCGGCATGACAACGCTTGGCGACCAGATACTGGACCAATCATTATCAAAAATAGGCGGGAAGGGTCTGTTCATTAAGGAACTAGAGCAAGCCTTAGAAGATGGACGTGCGGATATCGCGGTGCATTCGATGAAAGATATGCCCATGAATGTGCCTGAGGGATTCAAGCTTGCTGCTATCACTGAGCGGGAAGATCCACGCGATGCCTTTGTTTCCAATCAATATGCTAATCTGGATGTGCTGCCAGAAGGCAGCATTGTTGGTACCTCAAGCCTGCGGCGAGAAAGTCAACTGCGCGCACAATTTCCTCATCTTCAAGTACATCCATTGCGTGGCAATGTGCAAACCCGGTTACGTAAACTCGATGAAGGGCAGTATGCTGCAATCATTCTCGCTGCAGCTGGTTTAAAACGGCTTGGATTATCCGGTCGCATCACTGCACTGCTGAATCCTGAACAAAGCTTGCCTGCGGTAGGGCAAGGTGCTTTGGGTATCGAATGCCGGGCTGATCGCACGGATTTGATTGAGCTAATGCAACCTTTGAATCACCAGGCAACTGCTTTTTGTGTGGAAGCAGAACGGGCTTTAAGCCGTGTATTGGGAGGCAGTTGTCAGGTGCCATTGGGAGCATTTGCAGAAATTATCAATGGTACACTCGAGTTACGTGGCTTCGTTGCACAACCTGATGGTAAACGCATTATCAGCGGCGCATTAAATGGCAAGCCGGAAACTGGTATCGCAATGGGGCAGCAGCTGGCTAAAAAACTAGTCGGCGAAGGTGCTGATGAAATATTAGCAGCCTTGGTCCCAGCAGATGGTTGGAAATAGCGTTGCCTACAAACAAACAATTAGACGGCATTAATGTTCTGGTTACTCGTCCAATACAGCAATCTGTTTTTCTTGCAGAAGGTATTCGCGCTATTGGCGGAAATCCAATTTTACTTCCGGTACTGGAAATAACGGATGTAAAAGATTTAAATCCTTTGATAGATTTGATTGGCCGTTTAGATGAATTCGATTGGGCAATATTCGTCAGTCCCAATGCTGTCAACAAAGCCATGCAATTAATTAGCAAGCAACGTATATTGCCTTCCCATTTGAGATTTGCCGCCGTCGGTAAAGGTAGTGCAGATGCTTTAAAGCATTATGGCATCAACGAAGTACTCGTTCCAGTTGAGCATTTTGATAGTGAAGCATTACTGCAGCAGGAGCAATTGCAAAACATGGCTGGCAAACGAGTTGTCATTTTTCGTGGTAACGGCGGCAGGGAATTACTGAGAGACACACTCATACAGCGTGGCGCATTCCTCGAGTACGCAGAATGCTATCACCGCAGGAAGCCGAATATTGATACAACGTCATTAATAACAGCTTGGTCGCAAGGCGAGATTCACGCCGTGATTATCACTAGCAGCGAAGGATTACATAATTTATTTGACATAATAGGCAAGCTTGGCCAACAATTACTGAAATCGACCCCGGTTTTTACAGTTCATGAACGTATTGCCCGGACAGCAAAAGAATTGGGGTTGGGAAAAATCGTAAAAGCGACATCTGCTGGAGATGAAGGTTTGCTGGAAAGCCTGCAAGCGTACTTTCAGGTAACCGGGAAACAGTACAATTTATAAGAGAAAGCACTCGAAATAAAGCTAAAAGCGTTTATAACATCACTTGTACTTATCATGGCTGGTGTTTATGTAATTTGTGGTTCACATTAACAATGATCGCTCTACTGCAATGAGGAGAAAATATGAAACTGATACTCTGGCTATTGGCACTGTTTGCTGCTGCTGTAGCTGTTACACTTGCTGCAAAAAACGTGACGGGGCGTGCTCTGTTGGAGATGCCACCCTATCAAATAGAGCTATCACTTGATCACTTTATAATTGGAGTAATCGCAGCATTTTTTGTTTTCTACATTCTAGTCCGGATTATTCTGGGAATATTAGGGTTCAGTCGGCGGCATCGCCATAAAAAAACAGACGAGATGTTACTTTCTGGATTAAAAGCTTACTATGAGGGCGATTTTGTTAAAGCACAAAGAAATACAGCTATAGCATTAAAGTTAGCTGATTCATCGACGGCTCAAGCAATTTGCGCTGTCATTGCAGCTCGTTCAGCAAATAAGCTTGATGAAATCACAGCGCGAGATCAGTATCTGAACACGGCGCTCCAAAAAGCGCCCGATGAAAAGTCGTTATGCCTTGCCACTAAAACTGAATTTCTACTGCATGATGGGCATTACGAAGAAGCGCTCAAAACATTACGATCTTTGTACTCGGATGGCGGCTTACAATCGACTGTCGTTTTACAACTGGAACTGGAAGCGCAAAAACAAGCCGGAAATTGGGATGCAGTCATTGAGTTAGCTGAAGTACTGGCAAAACGTCAGTCAGCCAATAAAACGCTGATAAAAGAATTAAAACACGACGCACAAATAGAAAATATTAGAAGTAAAGCTTCGGACTTGCCATCACTAAATCAGTACTGGCAGCACATATCACCCATGGAGAAAATGGATAGTAAGCTTTCTGTTGCTGCCGCGCGTGCCTATATCTCACAAGGAAGCTGCACGATTGCAAATCGGATCATTGAACAGAATGTTCCCATTACATGGGATAACGAATTAATTGAACTCTATGCAGAGTGTCTGGATTATCACGTTAACAGGCAAATTGAGTGTGCTGAAGTTTGGCTGAAATCACAGCCTAATAACGCGCAATTGTTATTGACACTCGGTAAACTTTGTACGCACTGCGAACTTTGGGGTAAAGCACAAAATTATTTAGAAGCCAGCTTATCTGTTGAGTCTGGGCATAAAGCGCATTTTGCTTTAGCGCAACTGAATGAGAAATTAGGCAAACATGAATTAGCTATGAATCATTATAATAAGGGGCTTGAATTAACACTCAATCAGATCAATTAAAGCGGCTAAGATTCTTGTACAACTTGGGGGTTGCTGGTTGAGGGCGTGAATACATCGGAGAAAAAAGCATCTTTTGGCAAATCGCGAAGATTGGTAAAGTCGTGGTAAGCAGCTTTTACCATAGCTGGAGCGCCACAGGCATATACCCGATGTTTTTCCAAACTGCGAAAGTCTTGCACGACCGCTTCATGTACCAAACCGATTCTCCCTTCCCAGTTGTCGGTTGGTAAGGGTTCAGACAGCACGGGGACAAAAGTGAAATTTTTGTGTTGTTGTTGCCACTTATCTGCTAAATCCGCTAAATACAAATCAGCTCTTTTACGAGCACCCCAGTAGAGTGTCATTTTTATTTTATTGTTTCGACTGTTCTCTTGATGAAAAATGTGTTCAAGAATACTTTTGATTGGCGCAAATCCTGTGCCGCTCGCCAGAAAGATAATGGAAGTATTCTCGGGTGTGTCGCGTAAAAAGAATGAGCCTAAAGGCCCTGTGAAGCGAAGCATATCTTTGGCTTTCATGTGCGTAAAAACATGTTCAGTAAATGCGCCTCCAGGATAGTTACGTGCATGTAATTGCAAAAATTCATCATCATGCGGTGCATTCGCCAAAGAAAAACTCCGTCGCTTTCCATCTTTGGGCAGGATATCGATATATTGCCCTGCTAAAAACTGCAGCCGCTGATTAGTAGGAAGTTTTAGAGAAATAATCATCACATCAGGAGCGACAAGCTCAAGATTATGCACACGGCACGGTAATGTTTTAATTTCAATATTCTTAGTGGCGCCGATTTCATGACATTCAATAACCAGATCGGTCAGTGGAGAAGCGCAACAAAACAATGCTTTACCGGCTTGCTTCTCTTCTTCAGTCAATGTTTCTTCACTGTGGTGGCCATAGTCTACTTTGCCTTGTATGATTTTTCCTTTGCAAATCCCACAGGAACCATTACGACAGCCATAAGGCAGCGAGAAGCCTTCACGGAGGGCTGCTTCAAGAATAGTTTCTCCAGATTCTACTTTTAGAGCATGCTCGCTAGGTTTAATAATGATTTGATACGACATTGAGTGGCAGACAAATAAAAAATATAATAATCAGAAACAAATAGCTAATATGAAAAAAACACTGTTAATTGTTGGTTGTGGTGATATTGCCTTACGGGTAGCACCACTTTTACAAACACATTACCGAATGCTCGGTTTATATCGTAATTTAGATAGCGCTGGCCATTTACGGTTACATGGCATTATCCCAATTTACGGAAATCTTGATCTTCCGAGAAGTCTCGAGAAACTCGCTGGGATTGCACAGTTAGTTCTACACTTGGCTCCTCCGCCCAATCAAGGATTATACGATCGCAGAACCGCACATCTACTGTCCGCATTAACCAGACGAACAGAACGGCAAGCAGGGATTTTACCACAACGATTCATCTATATCAGTACCAGCGGGGTTTATGGCGATTGCCATGGGACACTAATAGACGAGACATACCCAGTTCATCCGGAAAATGGTCGAGCAATACGACGCATCGATGCTGAAAGACAAATACGTAATTGGGGAAAGCGTAATCATATTCCCGTTTCCATTTTAAGGGTACCGGGTATTTATGCAGCAAACAGATTGCCACTAACACGTTTGCGAGAAGGTCATCCGGCATTATTGGATACTGAAGATAGTTATACCAATCATATTCATGCGGATGATCTCGCTAGAATAATTTGTGCTGCCTTGCAACATGCAAAGCCAAATAGAATCTATCATACCTGCGATGACTCGCATCTGAAAATGGGAGAATATTTTGATTTAGTCGCAGATCATTTTGCTTTGCCACGTCCCCCTCGTATCACCCGCAATCAAGCCCAAGAACAGATATCGCCTACGATGCTATCTTTCATGAAAGAATCCAGGCGGCTTAATAATCTAAGAATGAAAAAAGAATTGCATGTCAACTTGTTGTACCCAACAATTTTTGATGGCATTAAAGCTGTTCATACGGAAGAGCCAATGACATCTAAGATAGAACCCAATGCTGTGAAAATTAGCGCTAAGTAATACACCAAACTATGCCGTTAGTTCCGCACAAGCTCAGAATTATCTTTTGAGCTTTGTTGTTAATGACAATAGCGGAATTTGAGTCTTTGCAATGTTTTTCTAGTATATATTTTCATGAATACTCTAAGTTTTTGAGGAGCTAATTATGGCAACTGTGACAGCGCACACAGAGAATAAGCTAAAAGAAATTAATTACTCGTGGGAAGGTAAGGACAGGGCTGGTAAACAGATAAAAGGTGAAATGCGCGCTGCTGGAACAGTTATTGTTACTTCTACATTACGCCGCCAGGGTATCAAAGTCACAAAAATAAAGAAAACTCAATCCGGTGGCAAAATTACTGACAAAGATATAACGTTATTTACACGTCAGTTGGCTACTATGATGAAATCTGGTGTGCCGCTATTACAAGCCTTCGATATAGTGGGCAGAGGTCACAGCAACCGAGCCTTGAGTAAATTACTTTTGGATATTAAAGCCGACGTAGAAACTGGTAGTAATTTGACAGATGCATTTCGTAAATACCCGCTTTACTTCGATGAACTATATTGTAATCTTGTGGGAGCAGGAGAAGCTGCCGGTATTCTAGATCATATTCTGGATCGTTTGGCAACCTACAAAGAAAAAATTCAAGCCATTAAGGGGAAAATTAAATCTGCACTTTTTTACCCTATTTCGATTATCGTAGTTGCTTTTGTTATTACTGCAGTAATCATGATTTTTGTAATCCCGGCTTTTAAAGATCTATTTGAAGGATTCGGTGCTGAATTGCCCGCCCCAACGCTTTTTGTAATGACCATTTCAAATTTCTTCGTTGCATATTGGTGGGCCATTCTCGGTATTCTGGGCGGTGGAATTTATGCTTTTTTATATACTTGGAAGCGTTCAATCTCAATGCAACATGTTATGGATCGTTTTGCGCTTAAGTTACCTATCTTCGGAGAAGTAATCCGTAAAGCTACGATTGCACGCTGGTCACGTACACTTTCAACTATGTTTGCCGCAGGTGTGCCTCTGGTAGAATCATTGGATTCGGTCGCCGGTGCGGCAGGGAATCATATTTATTTCGAAGCCACCAAGAACATACAAATTGAAGTCAGTACAGGCAATAGTTTGACCTCTTCCATGGCTGGCACCAATGTATTTCCGAACATGGTGATTCAAATGGTCGCCATTGGTGAAGAGGCCGGTTCGCTTGATTCCATGTTAAGTAAAATCGCTGACTTCTACGAAGCAGAAGTAGATGATGCGGTTGCCGCGCTGTCAAGTTTGATGGAGCCGATCATCATGGTTGTATTGGGAACACTAATTGGCGGTATGGTCGTTGCGATGTATTTGCCTATCTTCAAAATGGGTATGGTTGTTAATTAAACGCGACTCCCGGAATCCAATTCTATTACATAATAACCATGCCATTACTATCCATGCTGCAAGATACGCCGGCTTTTTTTATTTCATTTGTCGCGATAATCGGGTTAATGATCGGCAGCTTTCTGAACGTCGTGATATACCGTCTGCCTGAAATGATGAAAAGAAATTGGCTGCAGCAGTGTGCAGAGCTGCATGGTGAAGCGGGCAAAGCGTTGCCTACATTTAACCTGATTACCCCTCGTTCGGTATGTACTCATTGCGGACATAAAATAACCGTATGGGAAAATATTCCAATTGTTAGCTATCTTGTTTTACTAGGTCGTTGTTCTCAATGCCATGCACATATTTCACTGCGTTATCCTATTGTAGAAACAGTAACGGCGCTTATGAGCGGTTTTGTTGCCTGGTATTATGGTTACGGTTTGATAACTATTGCGGTATTGATTTTTGTGTGGGCGCTCATTGCACTTGCAGTCATTGATTTGAATACGCAACTACTGCCGGATGATATAACCATACCATTATTATGGATGGGCTTACTGATCAATATGAACAATGGTTTTACTGATATTCAATCTGCAATTATTGGCGCTGTAGCAGGCTATCTTTCTTTGTGGTCAATTTACTGGTGCTTTAAACTTTCCACGGGTAAAGAAGGTATGGGTTATGGTGATTTTAAGTTGTTATCTGCTATTGGCGCGTGGTTGGGATGGAATATGCTTCCGCTGGTCATGCTTTCCTCATCACTGGTGGGCGCAACTGTTGGTATTGGATTAGTGTTAACTGCTAGACTCAAAAAGAGTACTCCCATTCCATTCGGTCCTTATCTGGTTGGTGGGGCATTTATTGCTCTATTTTGGGGAGAAAAACTGAATTATGCTTATCATGGTTTATTCTGATTTATGGCCTTTGTCGTTGGATTGACTGGAGGGATTGGTTGTGGAAAATCGAGTGCCAGTCAATTTTTCTTAGATTTAGGTATTGACGTTGTGGACACCGATGTAATTGCTCGAAACTTAACCCAGCCTCATGGCTTAGCCATTAACTCAATTCGCAATGCATTCCAAGATAGTATGATTGCAGTAGATGGTTCTTTGGATAGGGAAAAAATGCGTAACCTGATTTTTTCGGATAATGATTCACGGTTCAAGCTCGAAAAGATTCTACACCCCCTCATTCTTAAAGAAACTATTCAGAAAATTGCAGAAACCAAGTCTTCCTACATCATAATCGTCATTCCCTTGTTATTTGAAACGAATGATTATGACAATATTATTCAACGTATTCTGATTGTCGATTGTGAGGAGCAGCAGCAAATTTTAAGAACCATGGCGCGTAGCAATTTGTCTGAACAGCAGGTAAGAGCAATTATGGCAGCACAGACCTCGCGAAAAGCGCGCTTACAAAAAGCCGATGATGTTATCATCAACGATCAGGATATTAATTACCTGAAAGCACAGGTAATTCAGCTGCATCATAAATATCTCACTCTTTCAGAGAATAAACTGGATACTGGGATTTAGCTGTTAAGAAATTATTTGGGAAATTTTATTTTTTTGTGAAATAATCTAATTTAAGGCAAGATTTTAATATCTCTAATCTTTCTTGTGGATGCATAGCTATTGTGATTTGTTACGAACACCCGCTCAATGAACGTATCCGTACTCTTCTGCGACTTGAGGATTTATTTAATAAAATTGATTTCTTCTCAACTAAAGATACCGCCACTGAGCATCATGCTTCGCTGATCGCGTTATTTGAAGTCCTTGAAATTACCAGTCGCGCAGATATTAAATCAGATTTATTACAAGAGCTTGAGCGACAAAAGCAGATACTTGAGATGTTACGCAGAAATCCGGATGTTTCTGAGGTAGCACTCGATAATGTGCTTAATGGTATTAAAACCACTTTCCGGGAAATGCTGGATTTCCCCGGAAAAGTCGGAGAGCATTTACGAGAGAACGAATGGCTAATGACAATCAAGCAGCGTATTGGGATACCGGGTGGTTGTTGTGTGTTTGATTTGCCATCTTATCATTATTGGTTGAATTTAGACCCGGTTCACCGGCATAGTGACTTTGACGAATGGCTAACACCATTTCAATCCATACGCAATGCATTTGGGATTGTGCTTCACCTACTGAGAAAGAGTGGAAAAACTTTTCAAGTTGTCGCAAATCAAGGTATTTTCCAGCAAACTGGCTCGGAATATTCGGCACATATGCTGAGATTAAACTTAAGTGACCAACTGCCTTGTGTGCCTGAAATCAGTGCTAACAAATATGCTCTGAATATTCGTTTCATCCCCACGCAATCAGGCCAAAGAAACAAAGTTTACGAAGGGGATGTTAAATTTGAACTCACCTTCTGTAATCTTTAGTCAAGAGCTAAGTCATCCAGAAAGATGACTTAGCAATCAACAATCAGCCTAATGCAATACGATTATTTATTTGCCCAAGTGATTGTTCTACTTGATCAACCAAAATAAGACATAATTCACCATCCTGTAAATTGGATAGCGCTGCATCAATTGCGATTGCCTCTCCAACTATTTCACTTATTTTTTGAGTACGCCTGGCATTGCCTAAACCTTCTCGCAATAATGTCAGTACTTCTCCATCCGCACGGCCGCGCTGACATTGATCTTGATAAAGCACTACTTCATCAAATGCATCACCAAGAATTCTTGTTTGCTGGCGGATGTCTTCATCACGCCGATCCCCAGCGGCACTAATGACTACTGAGCGTCTCTTGGACGGAATATTATCTATCGCGCTTACAAGTGCCTGTATTGCATCAGGATTGTGTCCATAATCAGCGATCAAGGTAGCATTGCGATAATTGAAAAGATTAAAGCGTCCCGGCGCGGTCTGTATATTACTTACAAAACCAGCTACGCCGGCATGAATAACAGCCCAATCTAATCCAAGTGCCCAACCGGCCCCAACAGCAGCCATCACATTTTCTATTTGAAAGTTGATGCTGCCATTTTTTGTCAATGGAATTTCATTCAGAGGTATCCGGTATTCATCACCCCCACCCGCAGCGACAATACAGCCATCTTTTACATAGATTACACGCTTATGCTGGGCATGGTGCATTGCTAGCACCGGATGGTGACTATCTCGCGCAAAGAAGATAACTGAGCCAGGACAATGATCAGCCATGCTGGCGACGAGTGGATCGGCGGCATTTAGCACAGCAAAACCGGTGCTTGGAGTTACATTCTGGACAACGATGCGTTTAACCGCTGCCAGTTCTTCCGCAGTGTTGACATATGCCATACCAAGATGATCACCCATACCAATATTGGTCACTACAGCAACGTGGCAGTGATCAATCCCCAAGCCTTCGCGCAATAATCCACCTCGCGCAGTTTCTAAGACAGCTGCATCGACATCTGGGTGAGAAAGAATGTTCCTCGCACTTTTTGGACCGCTACAATCTCCGGTATCGATACACTGCCCATCGACATATACGCCATCTGTAGACGTAATACCCACACATTTGTTATCTTTTTCTAATATATTGGCAATCAGGCGCGTTGTCGTTGTTTTGCCGTTGGTTCCTGTTACTGAGATCACCGGAATGCGTGCATTCTGTCCATGAGGAAACATATAGTCGATGATTGCTTCACCCACTGCACGCCCTTTACCAAAAGAAGGTTGCAAGTGCATCCGCAAACCAGGTGCTGCATTAATCTCGATGACCCCGCCACCTTGCTCTTCCAATGAACTCATAACATTGTCGCAGACAACATCGACACCACAAATATCCAATCCGACTACTTTTGCAGCAGCAACCACACGCGCTGCCAACTCAGGATGAACATCATCGGTCACATCAGTTGCTGTACCGCCTGTCGATAAATTGGCATTGTTGCGTAACACAATTCGCATTCCTTTGACCGGAATCGATTCAGCCGTTAATCCCTGTGCTGCCAGATGAGCTATAGAAATCTCATCAAGATGAATTTTAGTCAATGTAGTAACGTGACCTTCTCCACGCATTGGATCACGATTAATTTGCGCTACCAATTCATAAATGCTTTGCACGCCATCGCCAATCACTTGTGGCGGGTCACGGCGTGCAGCAGCAACCAGCTTATTACCAACAACCAGCATGCGATAATCATGTCCGGGAATATAACGTTCTACCAGAACATTATCACTGATTTCGGCTGCGATCATATAAGCCGTTTTTACTTGTTCTGCGCTAACAAGATTAACGGTTACGCCTTTACCTTGATTACTATCTTTGGGTTTTATTACTACCGGGATACCTATTTCGCAGGCTGCGACCCAGGCATCTTCTACGCTTGTTACCTCTCGACCGAGAGGCACAGGTATACCAGCTGCATGCAACAAGGTTTTGGTCAATTCTTTATCCTGTACAATTGCTTCCGCAACAGCGCTGGTCATATCGCTTTCAGAAGCTTGAATACGACGTTGCTTACTACCCCACCCAAATTGGACCAAGCTGCCTTCCGTTAAGCGACGAAATGGAATGTCGCGCGCAACAGCAGCTTGAACAATAGCGCCCGTGCTCGGCCCTAGACGTATATCTTCATTGAGTTCACGTAAACGATGTATAGCATCGGTTACATCAAACGCAGTATCTTCAATGGCTGCAAAACACAAAGCTTGCGCCAGCTCAAAAGCAAGTTTGCCAACTTTCTCTTCAGTGTAACCGACTATGACGCGATAGGTATCGGCATCTGGTGTTAGAACGGTACGGCTAAACGTTATCGGGCAACCTGCTTGAACTTGTAACCCGAGTGTAGCAAATTCAAGTACATGCGCTATCGTAACTGCTTCATGATGACCCGCAGGTTGAAGTGAAGAAATCTCTGGAAAACGCTCACGTAATCGTGCTTCAAAACCAGGGATGGCATCAATCTTATTTTCGGATCCACTGCAAACGATAGTAGCTTCAATAGAGGTGTGCTGACTCCATAAATTTGGTCCGCGCAATGCTCGAGTACGCAAAACTTTCATAACTTGATTCCTTGAGTTTGTAATCCGATTGGGAAATTCTGATTTTCTGGCTTAAATTTTTCCTGACTGAAACCAAAAGTTTCAATCCCGATACGTATAAGATCAGGTTCAATACCTAATGCCCATGCAGCTCCGATAGCTGCCAATACATTTTCTATTTCTTGCGGGCTATGTTTACCTGTTGCTGCGGGTATCTCCATCAACCTGACCAGCGGTAATTCATCAGAGCCGGTAACAAGCATGATTGTGCTATTGCGTACTATCACCGCACGTTTACCTTGCTTGGGACCTGTTCCATTGATGCGATGTTGATTAATTACTGGCAAGTCTGGGCTAATGCTGAAGAAAATTACTTCACCATGGCACAATTCGGATATCTCAACCAACATTTCTTCCCTGGCATTGAGCACTGCAGTGCCGATAGGTAGCTTCACTCCTTCTTCGACATCATCGATAGCTGCAGCAGTCGGTGTCACTACATCAACTTGTGTGCGTAGTACAGTAAAAACTTGTTTCAGTGTTTCGATTCCATAACGGCCAAAATGACTAGCTGGATCAGCATTAGTGATGACGCCAACCTGACAGCTATCGTATACCAGCCCCTCATTGAGTATGGCCTCAAAGCCATTCTCAAGGACCGCAGCTTCAATAGTAGGATTCATCAGTGTACGGTTAGCTGCCGTCCAACTGGCGCTGTTGTTTTTATCAATTTGTCTGTAATCCTGATAAAGACCATTGCTACATGCTAAGCCAGTTTGTTTACCTGAAAGAATAAGCAATCTGGCAACAAGATAAGCGACAGTTGTCTTACCATAACTACCCGTAATTCCCACAATAGGGATACGACCGTTATCTTGATTTGGAAATAAATGATCTACTATTGCTTTCCCCACAGGGCGTGGTGTACCCACTGCCGGTTTAATATGCATCAACAGACTTGGGCCGGCATTTACCTCTACAATCGCACCGCTTTGTTCGCTCAGTGGGCGTGAAATATCGCTAGTTACCAGATCAATGCCGGCAATATCCAGACCGATGATACGCGCAGCGAGTGATGCAATGGATGCAGTACTTGGGTGAACTTGATCGGTTACATCAAATGCATGATTGCCGTTACGCTGAATCAAAACTTTTGTGCCGATTGGTACAATCGAGTCACTGTGATAACCCTGGTGGGCAATCTCCATTTGTGCTGCATTATCCAAGCGGATTAGATTAAGCGGATGATCTTCCGTTGATCCACGACGAGGATCAGAATTGATTTGAGATTCGATTAATTCAACTATAGTCGAAGCACCATCTCCAATTACTGATACCGAATCACCTTGCGTAGCGGCTATAAGCTGTCCGCCAACGATTAACAAGCGATGTTCAGTGCCTGCAATATAGCGCTCAACTAATACACCTGTGCCTTCTTTTAAGGCCATGTAATAAGCCGATTCAATTTCTTCCCGGCGGCTTAATTCAATAAAAACGCCGCGCCCATGGTTTCCATCACAAGGCTTTATGACTACCGGCATACCGATGTCATTAGCTACTTCCCAGGCAGCTTCAGCACTCTCAACGATGCGTCCTTCTGGAACAGGGACGCCACAAGACTGTAATAATGTTTTTGTCAAATCTTTGTCACGGGAAATGCTTTCTGCAATAGCCGGTGTACGATCTGTCTCAGCGGTCCAGATGTGCCGGGAACGAGCACCATATCCCAGTTGCACAAGATTTCCTTTAGTGAGGAGCCGGGTGGCTGGAATATTACGTGCGATAGCAGCATCCACAATACAAGCTGTAGAAGGGCCAAGCCAGAGTGAATCAACCAAGTCCCGAAGATGTCTGATAGTACCTTCGACATCATACGATGGGTTGTGAGATTGCTGAAGGTTCATAGCTGCCAGCACTAATTCACGCGCAGAATACAAAGCAGTTTTTGTAATTTCTGCATGCCAGGCACTTAATGCAACCTTATATACACCACGTACCGAGGTTTCACGGGCTCTGCCAAAACCGCCACGCATTCCAGCCAGATTTTGCAGTTCCAGAGTTACATGTTCGAGAATATGGCATGGCCACGTACCTTCCTTTACTCGGCGTAAAAAACCGCCACGTTCTTCATAGCTACAACGGTGTTCGATCAGTGATGGAAGCCATTCTGACAGCCGCTCATAAAAGCCTGGAATCGTATCAGAAGGAAAATCTTCAAGTTCGCCAATATCAACCGTTGCTTCGAGAGCGGGGTAATAAGTCCAAATATTTGGGCCATTCAAGTGCTTGATTTCAAGAAACTTGATATCTTTAGCGCTATTGCAATTTAGATTTGAGCAGTCAGACATAGAATTTGAATCAGAAAGAAGAGATGTTATTAACGCTGCTCAAATTAATAGGTTTACAAGAACTCAAACAATTTTCGAATACATTGATTGTTCAATTTGTTTTTGATAAACCTAATTTTCGTTTTGTGTTTTGTTACCGGAGTTAGGTGGGAATGTTGTTGAACTCATAACCAGAATTCAAATGCTGCTGCAAAATTAGCCATACTGCCCTCAGTTGGATCGTTAGCAATTAAATGATTGCTATAAATGTAAACAACAATTGTTTAGCCAAATAACTTTTCTTGTTGACAAACATTTGTTTGAATCCAAAATAGACAACTGCATGGCTTAGAGTTTCTACTATTTATCGATTTTAATGATTTTTATTACATAATAAAGGTGTTGTTTGGAAGACGTTCCGCTGCACATCATGCTGATTGCATTGGTGTTTTTGTTGATTCTATCTGGCTTTTTTTCCTTGTCTGAAACCAGCATGATGGCGATTAATCGTTATCGCTTGCGGCACCTAGCTAAGCAAGGGCATCGTGGTGCCCGGTTGACGGTTAAATTACTTGAGAATACGGATCGATTGCTGGGTGTTATTTTGCTGGGAAATAATTTACTTAACACGGCTTCTGCAACATTGGTGGCTGTCATCATTGCTACTTTCTTTGCCCATGATGACTTCGCATTACTTATTGGAACAATAGCCGTTACTTTTGCCATTCTGATATTTAGTGAAATTACGCCAAAAGTTATCGCAGCAGCTTATCCGGAACGTATTGCTCTTGCGGCAAGTTATGTGTTAACCCCATTGTTGACCATTTGTTATCCCATTGTATGGTTCGTTAATTTGTTTGTCAGTGGACTGCTGATTCTGTTTCGATTGAAACCCAAAAAGGGCGAGCTTGAACAGAAAATAAGTACGGAAGAACTTAAAACACTGGTGTTAGAAGGCGGGCATTTCATACAACATAAGCACCAAAGCATGTTGCTGAACTTATTTGATCTTGAAACCATTACGGTTGACGATGTGATCGTGCCACGTAGTCAAATCGAAGCGATTGATTTAAATGCAGATGACGATGTTATCCATACGCAATTATTGACTTGTCATCATACTCGTTTACCGATATACCGCGAACGCATGGATAACATTGTCGGCATTGTTCATGTGCGCAAAGTACTAAACCAAATGCAAGGAGGAAAAATAACGGCCGCCACACTCGAGAAAGTCATGCGTGCTCCCTATTTTATTCCTTCTGGAACATCATTATTTTCGCAATTACAATTGTTCCAAGAGAGCCAGAAACGAGTCGGTTTGGTGGTTGATGAATACGGTGAGTGGATGGGACTGGTTACACTGGAAGATATTATAGAAGAGATTATTGGAGAATTTACGACACAAGCGCCGACCCAAACCAGCGCTTTTCTGAAGCAGGAAGATGGCAGTATTATTGTGGAGGGAAGCACCTTGTTGCGCGATTTAAATAGAAAACTTGGTTTTCAGTTTCCACTGGATGGTCCAAAAACTTTGAACGGCTTGATATTGGAGTATTTTGAGGATATTCCCGAAGCAGGAACTGGACTTAATATTGCGGGTTATCCGATGGAAATCATTCAAACAAAAAACCGGGTTGTGAAAACTGTCAAAATTTTTCCTGTTTCAGCAGAAACAGAAGCGAAGAATCCCGAATAGTTTTAAGATTTTCTAGAGACGAGCTGTGGACATTGTTAAGTTTGCAAAATGATTGCATTAAGGATTATCCAAGTTGGACGAGAGTTATAAAAGCAGTTATCCTGTCGGCCGGTAAATGGCATAACAGTTTGTTCACCAAAGCGCCCATAGCTCAGCTGGATAGAGTACCGCCCTCCGAAGGCGGGGGTCGCACGTTCGAATCGTGTTGGGCGCGCCAATAGGTTATATCGTTTTTTTCAACGCATCGCCTTGATTCTCACAACGTTACTTTCATTACTTGAAGTACTACAAGGTATATACTTACAAAAGTACGAAATTTGTAGTTTGCACGTCACATTGCTATCAATTCGTTGATGCATATCCTATCATTCGTGTCATATCTGAACTTATAGAACATATTGGGATGTTTACCGGAATCATACAAGCAGTAGGTGAAATAAAACAGATTCGCCCTATCCAGGGACATAGCGACAACGGGTTGTCCCTAGAGATTTCCGCCGGGGAAATGGATCTGAGCGATGTCATGGCGGGTGACAGTATTGCTGTGAGTGGTGTTTGTCTAACGGTCACAACGTTAACCGGCAACCTGTTTACGGTAGATGTTTCGCAGGAAACGCTCAGCTGTACACAGGGTCTGGATCAGGTTGGTATGCACATTAATCTGGAGAAAGCCATGCGCTTATCTGACCGGCTGGGTGGACATTTGGTCAGTGGTCATGTGGATGCGACTGGAACAGTGGTTAAATTTGAGCCTATCGGGGAGAGTTTTGTATTGGTCATTCAAGCGCCAGAATCAATATTGCGATATCTTACCCATAAAGGTTCTATTACCGTCAATGGCGTGAGCCTGACAGTTAATCAAATTGAGGGTAATGAGTTTTCTGTTAACCTCATTCCACATACCTTGGCGGTAACCACGCTGCAAGAACTTGCACCGGGAATGCGTGTAAATCTGGAAACAGACATGCTGGCGCGATATGTGGCAAGACTACTCAATATTTAAGGTTAATCAGGGTTAAACAGACATGAGAATCAGTGCTATCCAAGACATTATTGACGATCTTAGATTGGGTAAAATGGTCATTCTTATTGACGAAGAGGATCGCGAGAATGAAGGGGATCTGGTTCTGGCTGCCGATTTTGTGACGCCGGAGGCTATCAATTTTATGGCTACCCACGGCCGTGGATTGATTTGTTTAACGCTGACTGAGGAAAGGTGCCACCAATTAGATTTGCCTTTGATGGTGTCAGCCAACCGTGCTCCCTTGGGTACCAATTTTACGCTTTCCATAGAAGCAGCCAGCGGTGTAACCACAGGTATTTCTGCCGCTGACCGAGCACGTACCATTCAAGTCGCCGTTCAAGCGGATGCCAAACCACAAGATATTGTGCAACCAGGGCATATTTTTCCGCTAATGGCCCAGAAAGGCGGTGTCCTGGTTCGCGCGGGGCATACTGAAGCCGGTTGTGATTTAGCCAGAATGGCCGGTTTGACAGCAGCCTCGGTGATTTGTGAGATATTGAAAGAAGACGGTAGCATGGCGAGATTACCCGATCTCATAGAATTTGCACATAAACATCAACTCAAAATTGGCGCGATAGCCGATTTGATTCAATATCGCAGCCAGACTGAAAGCTTGGTAACGCGTGTTGCTGAGCGCGCAATTCAAACGCTGCATGGAGAATTTCTGCTGACAGCTTATCGTGATGAAATAGCCAATACAACACACTTGGCTTTGGTTAAGGGCGAAATAAACCCAACAACTGAAACCTTGGTGCGCGTGCATGAGCCGTTGTCGGTCATTGATCTGCTGGATATTGATGATAACACGCATTCCTGGAGCATCCATGATGCCATGAAGTTGATTGCCGAAGCGGGGCAAGGTGTTATCGTTCTTCTACATCGCAAAGAAAGTCCAGCTAAATTGATTGAGCGCGTTCAATTGAGGGAGTCGCGTTTTCCCGGCTCAATCAAGACGGATCTTCGTGATCACGGTATTGGCGCGCAAATACTGAAAGATCTTAACGTAGGAAAAATGCGATTGATGTCAGCACCGAGAAAAATGCCCAGTGTGACAGGATTCGGTTTGGAAGTAACCAGTTACGTGGATACGCCCAACCTATAAAATTTAAATCTTAAGTGATCAAGAATTGATCACGATTAATCAATAGACTTACAGGAGTCAGATATGCCGTACTATGACGATATTCTTGAATTTGAACCGAATTTGGATGGAACTGAACTGCGTATCGGCATTGTCATGAGCCGTTTTAACATTGATGTGGGGGAAGGTTTACTCAGTGCCTGTACCGCAGAGCTTAAGAAAAATGGTGTGCAAGATTCGAACATACTGCTTGTGACCGTGCCTGGAGCATTGGAAATTCCACTGGCATTAAAAAGAATGGCTCTGTCCGATCAGTTTGATGCTTTGATTGCATTGGGTGCGGTAATTCGGGGAGATACTTATCATTTTGAAGTCGTTGCTAACGAATCTGCGCGCGGCTTAATCATGGTGCAGATTGAAACAGAAATTCCTGTCGCCAATGGAATTTTGACGACGGATAATGATGATCAAGCGATTGCCAGAATGAGTCAAAAAGGAATGGAATCCGCGCAGGTTGCACTGGAAATGGCTAATTTGCATATAAAAATTGATGAAATCGATTTATGAGTAGCACGTTGACCGAAGCAAATTCCAACACGAGCCCGAAGACGGATAAACATAAAAGCCGCCGCCGGATTGCACGCGAGTTTGTGTTGCAGGGTATTTATCAGTGGCGGGTTGCTGGCGGTACGGCGAATTTTATTGAGCAACAATTACGGGAATCCGAAGAATTCAAGCATGTTGATGAGAAACACTTCACTAACTTACTGCAAGGTGTGCTCAAGGATGTTGAGGGATTGGAAAAATGTATCCAGCCCTGTTTGGATCGTCCTTTGCATGAATTAAGTCCGGTGGAATTTGCAATTTTATTATTGAGCACTTTTGAGTTAATGCATCATCTGGAGATTCCTTATCGCGCAATTATCAATGAAGCGATAGAGCTAGCCAGAACTTATGGTGGCAGTGATGGGTATAAATATGTGAATGGCGTGCTGGATAAACTGGCCATTCAATTGCGCGCTGTTGAGATAGCAGCACCAAGAATGTCAAGAAATCAAGTTTAGTATTAATACGGCATGTGTTCAGAGTTCGATATTATTCGCCGCTATTTCAAACGAACTGCAACTCAAGCAGTGCTGGGAATTGGTGATGATGCTGCACTGATTAAAGCCACTGACAATACAGAATTAGCTATCTCAACGGATACTCTGGTGTGTGGTAAACATTTCTTTGCAGACACTGATCCTTACAAACTAGGATACAAATCCTTAGCAGTTAATCTCTCGGATATGGCTGCAATGGGCGCAAAGCCTCGCTGGGCATTGTTGGCCTTGACGTTGCCGGATAATTTGGTGCAACTTAATAAAGCCTGGTTAAGTGAATTTAGTGCGGGTTTTTTTGCACTGGCCGACTTCCATCAGGTAGAGTTAATCGGTGGAGACACGACTTCCGGGCCATTGAGTATCGGTGTGCAAATCATAGGGGAAGTTGAAGTAGGCAAAGCATTGCGCCGCAGCGGCGCCAAATTGGATGATGATATTTGGATTTCCGGACGATTAGGCGATGCTGCCTTGGCGCTTAATCATGAATTGCAGCAAATAGTCCTAAAACCCAATGAAATTGAGAAATGTTTGCCTGCGTTACTGATGCCGACCGCAAGGGTCGAGTTAGGACAACGTTTGATCGGTCTGGCGCATAGCGCTATTGATATATCCGATGGATTAATGGCGGATCTGGGACATATCCTGACCGCTTCTGAAAAGGCGGCCTCCATCAATATGACCGATATCCCCTGTTCACCGGTAATAAAAAAATACTTGCAGCAACCCCTGGTAATGCGCTGTTTATTGGCTGGTGGAGATGATTATGAACTGTGCTTTACAGCCCCGACAATGAATCGCGAGAAAATTGAAAATCTTTCTGCTGGATTGGCTATTCCGCTTACCCGCATTGGTGAGATTTTCTCAGGTGAGGGTTTGATTGTGAAAGATGCCAAGGGGAGTGTAATCACATTGGAGACCAAAGGATATGACCACTTCAGTGCCTAAAGCTTATGACTTGTCGAGTGACCAGTCTACTCAATTTCAACCGGATTTTGCTTTAATTTACAGTCATCCCGCCTATTTCATCGCCTTTACAGGCGGTGTTGGATTAAGCCCCATCGCTCCCGGCACGATGGGAACACTGGTTGCGTTTCCATTATTTTGGCTACTTAATTATTATCTCAACCCAGTTTATCTTTTACTATTGATAGACATCATGTTTATTGTAGGCATCTGGGCATGCGGTCTTAGCGGCAAGGCTTTGGGTGATCCGGATCATGGCGGCATGGTGTGGGATGAAACCGTAGCATTTCTTTTGATTCTATTTTTTATACCGGCTGGTTGGGCATGGCAGTTAGCCGCGTTTATTTTGTTTCGTCTGTTTGATATTGCCAAACCCCAGCCTATTCGATACTACGATCGCAATCTGGAAGGTGGTTTTGGTGTTATGTTTGATGATATGGTGGCGGCGTTTTTTACCTTGCTTTGCTTGGCCGGATGGAAAGCCTGGGTATTATCCGAAGGGTATTTTTAGTGATTGGAAAGTCAGAATTTGCAATTTGCATTACCAGGGAAAGCCTAGGATTTTCTGGCGCGTAAAATCACTAGACGCCATTCTGGCTACAGCAGAAAATCGGACATTTCTATTTGGCGTTGACAGGTGGCAACTATCGCTGATTCTTTTCTCCCTGTCGGTAAGCTGGCGGAATTTCCAATTCCGGCACCTTGTTTGCTTTCATGATTGTGGCACTGTCGGTGATGATACTTTGCATCAAAGATAAGCATCGCAAACGGCCTTTCAAAGCGACTGGAATCTGGCTGGTTGGGCCACTAGCCGTGGCCGGTTGCATCACGCTATTTTTGTTTCTGCCAGCAGATGCCAAGCTGGTATTTCCAATCTGGTCAGGCATCGGATTGATTTTTTATTTTCTGTACGGTTATCGGAAAAGCGCATGTTGCGCGAGGTATCGATAAACCGGTCGGTGGTGAAGATGTGATTGTCCCAGTTCGACCGCTCGTGGATTACTCCGCCGACAACACATCACCCAAAGGTAGGCATTAACAGACCGTTGAAAAACGTTTTCGAGGAAGCCGATGCAAGGCAAAAACAGGCGAAAAAGCGCAGTTTATGTTTAATAAATGAGCATTTTGAGTCTGTTTTTAACACAGCAGCGGCAATGCAGATAGTTTTTCAACGGCCTGTTAAACATTGTTCAGAAGCGATTCTTCCTAGGAAGCGACTTTCGCGGACGGGGTTCGTAACAACGCAGGCAATATGATCAACGTACAAATGAGTGTAAAAGCAAGTCCCACAGTAAGCAGGATACCCATGCTGGCAGTGCCCTGATGCGATGAAAACATTAAAACTTGCAAAATCCACCAAAGCAGTTAGAGCACTATTCATGCCCAGATTGCGCGAGATATAGATGCTGCTGGCTACGGCGATCAGTAGCGCCGCTAACAGTACCCAGAGCGCATATCGATAGGAGATGCTGGTCCAGTACGCGAAAGCACCATGAACACGGCTATGTGAAGTTTCCACTATTTTATCTCTTTTAACTTGCAATTCCCCGTGGTCTTGCCGCGGGGATAGGTGCAGGGCGCGCGGAGCAAGCTTATTAAGTCAATTCAGATGCATTTCTATTTTTTATAGCGATGCTTAAGATATTCAATCACGGGAGGCGTTATCGATAGAATAATGATTGCCAAAATAATGAGTTTGAAGTTTTGTTGGACCACTGGCAGCTGTCCGAAATAGAAACCAGCATAAACAAATATCCCGACCCATAGCACAGCACCGATGATGTTATAAGTAATAAAGGTGCGATAAGGCATGGTTCCAATGCCCGCGACAAACGGTGCGAAGGTGCGAATGATAGGAATAAAGCGCGCGATAATGATGGTTTTGGCGCCATATTTGAGATAAAAATCACGGGTTTTGTCGAGGTATTCGCGTTTGAAGAAGCGCGATTCCTGCGAAGTAAAAACCTTCGGGCCAGCCTTTTTTCCTATCCAATAATTCACGCTATCCCCCAAAATTCCGGCAACGCATAGTCCTACGAATAAGACATGCGGATTGAGTTGCGAATCTTCCAGCGATGCGAGCGAGCCTGCAGCAAATAATAGAGAATCTCCCGGCAACAGGGGCAACACGACAAGCCCGGTTTCACAGAATATGATCAGAAAAAGAATTCCATAAATCCAAAGCCCATACTCTGAGGCAAGCTGCTGCAGATGCTTGTCAATGTGAAGAATAAAATCAATAAGAAACATGCGTATAAAAGTAAGAAGATCCTGCAGATTAAATTTTCTCTCAATCTAGTTGGCAATGCATATTCGTGCAATTTAGTTTAAGCCAATTTAATTGATGACCGAACAGAGGACCATCTTCTGGTATCTGTGTAATGTGTTTCCGTAAAGATTTGTAATTTACAGCGTAATGAGAACTTTATAAAGGCTATAAAGAGTTATTGTGATAATTAAAACACAATAAATATCCCGTAAGTTACGTGCGTGAAATTTCTTGTATAAGAATGCCGCAATAAGCTACCGGATATCAAGCCGGCAATCAGTCGACAAGCGTCCGTTTCCATCAGTAAGGCAAATCGGTCGTGCTGGTTCACGTTTCTGTTGCCGGATTTAGCATGTGCAATGTCCAAAACTCCGCTCTTAAACGCAACTAAATTTCACGGCATAAAGATTTTGAAATTCTCTAACAACAACGGGTGATTTTTCCATTGCCGCCATAGCGCGCTTCCTGGCGTTCGCGGAAAAATTCTTCATGAGACATAACAGGGCGATCAGGATGTGCATTTCTCATGTGAGCAACATACGTGCCGTATTCCGGAACACCAACCATTAGCCGTAAGCTTTGTGAAAGCTGGCGCATTGCTTGCGTCATTCTGTTGACCATGATTTATTTCTCCAGTACTTATTTTTCAATTGTCGCGTGGACAGGTAATAATTCAAAAGGTGCTTCTTGTGTAGTCGGGTGACGAACAACGCGTGCTTGCAGCACGGTTTTAATTCCAAAAAACAGCATGCTGATGAGCACTGCCATGAAAAGACTGGCCAGTGATGCGTTCACATAATCATTGAAAATAACCTGCTGCATTTGCTCGATTGATTTGGCGGGTGCTAACACGATCCCATCCGCTACGGCATCCCGGTATTTATTGGCATGCGCCAGAAAACCAATGCGCGGATTAGCATCAAAAATCTTTTGCCACGCGGCGGTAAGTGTGCAGACGCAAACCCACGTCAGAGGGATAATAGTTACCCAGGCAAAACGATCAAGCTTCATTTTAAACAGCACACAGGTACACAAAATCAGCGCAATACCCGCTAACATCTGGTTGGAAATGCCAAACAACGGCCACAGCGTATTGATGCCGCCTAATGGATCAACCACACCCTGGTAGAGAAAATACCCCCAACCAGCGACGCAGATACCAGTGGCGATCAGGCTGGCAATCAACGAATCGGTGCGTTTCATCGTGGGGATGAACGAACCCAGCAAATCCTGCAGCATAAAACGCCCGGCACGAGTTCCGGCATCCACTGCCGTCAGGATGAACAGTGCTTCAAATAAAATGGCGAAATGGTACCAAAAAGCCATCATCGCGGTGCCGCCGACAACTTCCGACAAAATCTGTGCCATGCCAACAGCCAGCGTCGGTGCGCCACCGGTTCGAGAAATGATGCTGTGCTCGCCCACATTATGCGCGGTCTGGGTAATCATCTCGGGCGTGACATAAAAACCCCATTGCGAGATGGTTTGCGCGGCCGATTCCGCCGTCGTGCCGATGATTGCCGCCGGACTATTCATCGCAAAGTAGATGCCGGGTTCCAGCGTGGATGCAGCCACCAGCGCCATAATCGCAACAAACGATTCCATTAGCATGGCACCGTAACCAATGAAGCGCGCATCGGTTTCATTCTGAATCATTTTCGGCGTGGTACCGGAAGCAATCAGCGAATGAAAACCGGAAATCGCGCCGCAGGCGATGGTGATAAACAGAAAGGGGAAGAGACTGCCTGACCATACCGGTCCGGATCCGTCAATAAATTGCGTCAGCGCAGGCATTTTGAGTTCGGGCGAAATGATGATCACGCCGATCGCCAGTCCGACGATGGTTCCAATCTTCAAAAAGGTCGACAAATAATCGCGTGGTGCCAGTAACAACCAAACTGGCAGCACCGAAGCGATAAAGCCGTACCCAATCAGCAGCCAAGTCAACTGCTCGCCGGTCAGCGTAAAAATTGCCGCCCAAGCCGGATCTTCCTGTACATACTGCCCGGCCACAATCGACAACATCAACAACACAAAACCGATCAGCGAAACTTCCCCAATCGCACAAGGGCGGATATAACGCGAATAAATCCCCATGAACATCGCAATCGGAATCGTTGCCGCGACTGTGAACGTACCCCACGGTGACTCGGCCAGCGCCTTGACCACAATCAGCGATAACACCGCAAGCAAGATCAGCATGATAAAAAATGCGCCAAACATCGCGATCATGCCGGGAATATGCCCCAATTCGGATTTGATCAAATCGCCAAGCGAACGGCCATCACGACGAGTTGACACGAACAACACAATAAAATCCTGCACTGCCCCGGCAAACACCACGCCAGCCAGCAACCACAACATGCCCGGCAAATACCCCATCTGAGCGGCCAGAATCGGCCCCACCAACGGCCCCGCCCCGGCAATCGCAGCAAAGTGGTGCCCAAATAAAACATACTTGTGGGTTGGCACATGATCCAGGCCATCATTGAGTTTATGTGCCGGCGTCATGCGCGCGGGATCTAATTTCAACACTCGATTCGCGATGAACAGACTGTAAAAGCGATATGCAATGATATAAACGCAGACTGCTGCAATGACAATCCAGATGGCACCGATGGATTCGCCTTGATTCAGTGCGATGACGGCAAATGCGAAGGCTCCAGTGAGGGAAAATAATACCCAACTTATAACCCTAATTTGTTGACTCATAATATTCCTTATAGAATAGTTTTGACGGTTTATTTATCATCAATGGTTACGATAAAAATACATGAAAAGATTACATGAAATAATTTTATTTTCTTTATCAACAATTAGGATAACCACATGGATTTAATCATAAATGCAATAATTTCTGGTCTTACTAGTGCTGCCACGAAAGACCTCTATGATAAGTTGAAAAAGCTTTTATTCAAAAAAGACACTACTGGAAATCTTCCAAATGTACTTTCGGATATTGAAAAGAAAGCTAAGGGCGGAGAAACCAAGGATGAAAAAGATCTAATAGCATTGCTAATAGAAGCATTTAGGAAATCAGATATTGACTTCAATGATAGTGAGTTAAACGATGTAGCTAACAAGATTATCGGAATCAAAATCATAATCTCTCCGGAGAATCCTCCTCCTGCTCGTATTCATATATACAATTATAGATGGGGCAATAATAACAATAAAAAATCAGAACCCTACCATCTAGAGACATTCCAGCCCAACGATGAAGAACTTTTTAATACCCGTGGCATTTTTATCGATACAGTAGACTCGATCTGTGTAAAGATTAATGAGCATGAGTCTAATTTTATTACACTAGAAGGTGAATCAGGAAGTGGAAAATCATCGTTAGTACTAGCTGGGTTGGTTCCCAGATTAGCTAAAGAAGGCAATTGGAAATTTATTTACATTAAATTCAATGAGGATCCTTATCAGGAACTCGCTGCAGGTCTTGTCGCAATAAAAAAAGACATAAACGATCCCATAACTACCAATCCCAACGATATAGATCAATTATCTCTAGACATTAAAGCAAATGAGAAGGAATTAAAAAATTATTTTCAGGATATTAAAAATAAAAATTCTGGTACGCGAATACTATTAATTGCTGATCAACTCGATTCACTTTATACCAAGTGTACTCAAGAAGTTCGTACTCATTTTCTAACACTATTAAAAAATAGCCTTCCGAAAGAAAATTCGGATTCAATAGTGCTGATCGCAACTTTCGACTCGTCTTTCTTCCAGAAAGATGGAAACAATGATCAAGATTACAAAAATATTATAGGAAAAGATGTTAAAAAAATCCCAACTTTACAACCAGAAATTTTAAAGAAGCTAATTACAGAGCCAGCTTCCAAAGAAGAAGTTGAATTTGACGAATATGTAGTAGGAAAGATTAGGTGATAAAAAGAATGATCTTGTTCTGCTAGGTGCTACTTTGGAGAATCTATGGAATATAAAGAAAAATCATAGTTTAAAATTAATTACTAAGCGTGAATATATCGACAGTGGGGGTGTAGATAAAGCATTAGATTCCTTGGCAAAAGCGAATTATAACACTCTGGAAGATACGGATACGAAAGAAAAGGCTAGAAAATTATTTCTTCGCATGATCCATCATTATGATAAAACCAGTGGAAAAATTATCCCTAGGAGCATCACGGTTAGATCTGGTGAGTATGCTGATCTGATTAAAAAACTATCAAGAATAATCAGAACTACTAGTAATCCTAAGCCAGATGGAATTATTGAGATTGAGTTCTTCCATGCAAAGTTAGCTGAAAATTGGAAAGATCTACTGAATTGGATTGATAGCGAGCTAAATCTTAACTCAGCAAGAACTTTAGAAAGCGATGTCTACAAATGGAAAGAAATTCATAGTAGTCGATGGAAATTTTTAAACGACTGGAATTTTCTTCATTCAGGAGATCAATTAAAAAAGATTGGAAGCTTTTTCAGAATTATACACAGTAGTGTCCGGAGATTCGAGAATTGTCGCATGATAACTCGTTGAACGACCATTACTAAATGACATATTTTTCTGTAATCGATTTCAACTTGCGCCAAACTTCTGACTTTTGTCAGGAGATTGCAT
>NZ_JAKFWH010000032.1 GCF_021731985.1 Nitrosomonas sp. | reverse complement strand
TTTTAAGCCTAACTCTTTTCGAAAAAATACCTATCGATCAATTGGTTAAAAATACCGATGTGCAAATAACCATGTCGAACAATAATAACCAACTGAATCTATTCAATTAAATCTCCGGACACTTCTGACTTATCATGATTCTTTTGCCTATTTTGCGCCTCGGTATGGCATGACAGTGATTGCTGCCGTTCAACCCGCTGATTTTTCTGAACCCGGTCCGCAGGAGGTCATTGGTATTATTAAGCAGATCAAAGAGACTGGGGTACCTGCAATATTTGGCTCAGAAGTTTTTCCTAGTAAAGTGATGGAGCAAATCGCACGTGAAGCGAACGTCAAATTTATTGACCAACTATCAGATGATGAGCTACCAGCTCCCCCCAATCACTCTTTCATAGGCATGATGACCAACAATATGACCATCTTGACAAAAGCACTCGGAGGCAACCCAACCTGCATGGCCAATATTGATGCAAGCAACATCGCTTTTTAATGCGCAATTCAGCGCTGCCGTCCAACTAAGCAATGTCAAAGCCGGCTATGAACAGAATGTAGTATTTTCTGATCTGTCATTGGAGATAGCTGCAGGTCAGTTTGCCGGCATTGTGGGTCCCACAGCCAGTGGCAAAACCACTCTGCTTAAAATCATTCTAGGCATTCATCCGGTGATTTCCGGAAAGATACTGGTGCACAACAATCCAGTAAATCAAGTGAAGCCGGGCACGGTTGGTTATGTGCCCCAACTTGGCAGCGTCGATTGGAATTTTCCGGTGACTGTCGAAGAAGTCATTACAATGGGACTGTATACCAATGGGCGCATTTTGCCTTGGCTCAGCAAAGAGGAGCGTAAAAGTGTTTATGATCTCGCTTATCGATTGGGTGTTGAGGATTGCTTGCAACAACATATTATTGATATATCGGGTGGTCAACGGCAACGTGCATTTCTTGCACGCGCATTAATCAGCAACCCTAAACTTTTGATTCTGGATGAACCCACTTCAGGCGTCGATATCAAAACCCAGCATGAAGTATTGCATCTATTGGGCGATATCAATCGTGAAGGGATGACCATTTTATTGACCACGCACGACCTGAATGCCGTGGCTTCCCATCTACCCTGGGTTATTTGCTTTAATCGAGGTGTTGTCGCGCAAGGTCAACCGCATGATATTTTTACCAATGAAATCCTCACTCAGACGTATGGTGGCGACATTGTGATCGTTAAATATGAAGGACATCTGTTAATCGCTAACAGTACTCCCCTGCACTTTAGGGATGAAAAGCACTGATGGAATTCCTCCTCGAGCCATTCGAGTATGAATTCTTTCGTCGCGCCTTGCTGGCTGCTTTGCTAGTCGGTGCATCCGGTGGCATGATTGGCGTATATGTCGTTCTACGTGGTATGAGCTATGTCGGGCATGGACTATCTCACGCTGCCATTGGTGGCGCCGTTGTCGGCTTTACGCTAAATCTGAATTTTTATGCCGGCGCTTTTGCCATGGGTTTGTTAGCCGTATTGGTCATCAACAAAATCACACAAAACAACAAGATCAAATTAGATGCTGCAATCGGTATTGTGACAACGGCCATGTTTGCTTTGGGCGTTGCAATCGTGAGTAAATTGCGCAACTTTAAACAAAACTTTGAGGCCGCCTTGTTTGGCAATATTCTTGGAATCACTGATCATGACTTGGTGGTTATCGGATTGGTAGCAGCCATCACACTGGTCACCCTGTTTTTTTCGTATAGAGCACTCCTCTTTTCTACATTTGATAATGAAGCTGCACGCGTATTTGGCATCAAAACCGAGTCGGTGCAATTTTTATTTTCCCTTCTGCTGACCTTTTCCGTCATCGCATCCCTCAACGTAATCGGCGTCACCATGGTAGCTGCCACACTGATTGCTCCCGCAATGACTGCGAGAATGCTCACGGATAGCTTCAGCAAAATGATCATTTATTCAACCCTGATAGGGTCTGTAACCGGCGTAATCGGTATGTATCTCAGCTATATTTTTAATGTGGCCTCTGGAACAACTATTGTTCTATTCAGCGCGCTACTGTTCAGCTTGTCATTGCTGGCAAAACCGATTCATAGTCTCTCAGCAAACCTAATGAAACGTTAGGCAAGTAGAAAATACAATATTTTTTGTCGATATCTGGGTAAAAATAATGGAATGGGTATTTACTACACTTAAACATTGTCGAACCGATCAAAAACATTGAACAATAAACTATTCTGTCGGTACTTTCTCCAGACAGGATTTCATCAACGCCCTTGCCCGCAAAGAAGTAAATTGCTTACATCCGGTCTGGGTATATCTGCATAATTTGTAAATTGAAATAGTAAACAGAAATTGAAGCAATCATGCTAAGTATCATAAAGATCATTGTGTCAAATTTGTGCCAAAGTGCGGCAGAAATACCATCATTTGAAGCTGTTTGACACTGGTTTTGTGCTTGGCAAGCATTGTAAGTGGTTGATTATATTTGGTGCATATTCAATGGTTGTGTCTCATAATCCCTTTGTCTCTGGTTCGAGTCCAGCCAGACCCACCAACAAATCAGTCGCTTAGATAGTAATATCTAAGTGACTTTTCTTTTTTTCGCTTTATGTAATCTTGGTGTAGGAGATTGTAGAACAAGATAGTAGGAACAAAAAAACCGATGGGCGAAATCAGGGAATTCGCGGAGGCTTGTCAGCATAGTTCAGATATATCCTTGACGTTGATTGATTGGTTTAACCTGTCAATTTACTTGATGTGAGGTAATCAGATGCATACAGACAGGATTGTCTTTCATCATTTATTACTCGGGAGCTACAAATTCGCTGATACCAAAGTTCTCTTTAGCGTATCATAAAGTTTTTAGAAAAATCAGATATAGATTAAGATTCAAACTCAAACTCCTGATTCGTACCGTTTATCCGATCGTATTTTATCCAGTTTCTGTCCAGTAAAATAATGAAAAAAACACAGGTGATGCAATTATTGCTGGTGATTGTATTGATCATGCTATCGCATCCTGTTTTTAGTCAACTGCAAAGATATTTCCCGCCCGATAGCAAGCTGGGTAAACTAACCGCGGTTTCCTTTCCGCAGTTCACCATCAATGATCAGCAAATGATAATGGCAGCTGGCGGGCAAATCCGGGGTGTTGATAATCTGATAATCTTGCCGAGCGTGGCGAACTATATTGGGATTGTTCGCTACCAGTTGGATATCATGGGAAATTTGCACCGCGTCTGGATTCTAACCCCGGACGAAGTGAAAGCAGCGGAACATGAAGGGCTGCAGCTACCAGCACCTAAAAAACGTTTTTTCTTTTTTTAAATTAATCCTAGACAATCCGTGAGTAACAAGCTTTATATTAAAACCTTTGGTTGCCAGATGAACGAGTATGACTCGGAGAAAATGGCCGATGTCCTGCATGCCGCTTATGGCATGGAATCCACCGATGATCCGGCAGAAGCCGATATTATTCTGTTCAATACCTGCTCAGTACGCGAAAAAGCGCAAGAAAAAGTATTTCATGACCTAGGCCGTGTCCGGCATCTGAAAGAAAACAATCCCAATTTATTGATTGGTGTGGGCGGCTGCGTCGCCAGCCAGGAAGGCAAAGCAATTGTTAGTCGTGCGCCTTATGTGGATGTTGTTTTTGGACCGCAAACGCTGCACCGGTTACCGCAACTCATCGAAACACGCAAAACAACCGGCCGTTCACAGGTCGATATTTCGTTTCCTGAAATCGAAAAATTTGACCACCTGCCGCCCGCTCGTACCGAAGGCGTCACGGCTTTTGTTTCGATTATGGAAGGTTGCAGCAAGTATTGCAGTTTTTGCGTGGTGCCCTACACGCGCGGCGAAGAAGTTTCTCGTCCGTTGGATGATGTACTGACAGAAATTGCCATTCTGGCGGACCATGGCATCAAGGAAATCACATTGTTGGGGCAGAATGTTAACGCTTATCTGGGCGTGATGAATGACGGAGAAATTTCTGATTTTGCCTTGCTGCTCGAATACCTCCACGAAATACCGGGAATCGAGCGCATTCGTTATTCCACTTCACATCCGAAAGAGTTCACCGCCCGTTTGATTCAGGCCTATAGTTATTTGCCCAAGTTGGTCAACCATCTACATCTGCCCGTGCAATCCGGCTCCGACCGGGTGCTGGCGGCGATGAAACGGGGTTATAGCGTATTGGAATACAAATCGATCATCCGCAAAGTACGTGCGATACGCCCGGATATTTCAGTAACTTCTGATTTCATCATTGGTTTTCCCGGAGAAACTGAGACAGATTTTGCAGCAACCCTCAAGTTGGTTGAAGATATGAATTTTGACGATTCCTATAGTTTTATCTACAGTCCACGTCCGGGCACACCGGCTGCTGACTTGCCCGATGACACGCCGCAGGAAGTCAAACTGGAAAGATTGCATCGATTGCAGGCACAAATTAATCAGCAATGCGGAAAAATCAGTCAAAAAATGATCGGTTCGGTACAGCGAGTGCTGCTGGAAGGCATATCCAAAAAGAACGCGGATGAATTTTATGGACGTACGGATAATAATCGTGTCGTTAATTTAACGAGCGATCCTGAGCAGGTTGGCTGTTTTGTGAATGTGCGCATCACCGAAGCACGGTCGCATACGTTGCGCGGTGAAATAGTGCATGAATAAAAAATTCTCACAGAAGGGTTTTACTTGCAAAGTATCTCGCCCGCTGAGAGAATTGTATTATCGTAACCGTATCGCCTGACATTGAAACCTACACCCCTCGAAATTTCTTTCACACCAGCGGATAACCAGCGACTCGCGAATCTGTGCGGCGCATTGGATGAAAACCTCAAACAAGTTGAGACAGCATTGGATGTAGCCATTTCACGGCGCGGCGAACATTTTAGTTTATCGGGAAAATCCGGGCAGACAAAACTGGCGGCGCAAGTATTACGCAATTTTTACAGCCAATCGCAACAGCATCTAAGTCTGGAGCAAGTTCAACTTGGCTTGATCGAAGCGCTGAGTCCACAGAACGCGCCTGACCAAGCCGATGATTCGGATAAGGCTGCAATCATCAAACAGCCCGCGTTACTCACACGCCGCAGCAATTTGTATGGCCGAACCCAACGCCAGGCGCTGTATCTGCAACAAATTCAGGAGCACGATATCACTTTTGCCATTGGCCCGGCGGGTACTGGTAAAACTTATCTCGCAGTAGCCAGCGCCGTCGATGCGCTGGAACGTGGTTTGGTATCGCGCCTGATTCTGGTCCGTCCTGCGGTTGAGGCAGGCGAGCGTTTAGGGTTTCTACCCGGCGATATGACTCAGAAAGTTGATCCTTATTTACGTCCGCTGTATGACGCATTGTATGATTTAATGGGATTTGAAAAAACCAGTAAACAATTTGAGCGTAATACGATTGAAATCGCACCCCTGGCTTTTATGCGCGGACGCACGCTGAATCAGTCATTTATCATTCTGGATGAGGCACAAAACACTACGCCGGAACAAATGAAAATGTTCTTAACGCGAATTGGCTTGGGTTCCAAGGCTGTGATTACCGGCGATGTGACACAGATTGATCTGCCCAAGCATCAAAAAAGCGGATTGGTGGAAGTTCAGCAAGTTCTTAAAGACATCCGCGGTATTGCTTTCACGCATTTTAAATCCGAAGATGTGGTAAGACATCCTTTAGTACAACGCATTGTCACTGCCTATGAAAAACACGACAAACGCAAGCAGGAATCCTGACAAGCTTTTCGCATGGAGAAATCATTCAAGCTGATGGTCCAGTATGCGACAAATAGTACAGACGTACCCACACGGCCACAGTTCCGCCGCTGGGTTAAAACCGCGTTGATGCAGGAAGCCGAAATAGTTTTACGCATTGTGGATGAGGCCGAAGGATGTGAACTGAACCATCAATTTCGCAATAAGGATTATGCGACGAACGTGTTAACTTTTGTTTATGACGATACGCAGCCTCTAACGGGCGATATTGTGCTTTGTGCGCCGGTCGTCAGCCAAGAGGCGCAGGAACAGCATAAAAACCTGATTGCACATTACGCGCATCTAACCGTTCACGGTATTTTGCATTTGCAAGGGTATGATCATATTGAAGAGGCCGAAGCAGTTGTAATGGAACAATTGGAAACACAAATACTGGCCCGGCTTGGCTATGATAATCCGTATACAGAGCATGGCGACGCAATTTCACCGCAATAATCCTATGAATAATCTTTGCTTGGATAAGCAGCGAAGAAAATCTTTAATCCCTTTTTCTTTTACATCAACTGGATCCACTCGACATCATGGAAGAACCTCCTCCTAAAAGCGGCTGGTTGGAGCGGTTAGGCGCTTTGCTGATCCGCAAACCGGAAGACCGCGAACAACTCATTACCGTGTTGCACTCTGCCTTTGAGCGCAATTTACTGGATTCGGACGCACTCAGCATGATCGAAGGCGTCATGCAGGTTTCAGAAATGCAGGCGCGCGATATTATGGTGCCGCGCTCGCAAATGGATATCGTCGACATCAGTGAGACACCCGAAAAATTTATTCCGTTTGTGATAGAAGCCGCGCATTCCCGTTTTCCGGTCACCGAAGGCAGCGAAGACAACATCATCGGCATCCTGCTGGCAAAAGATCTACTGCGCTATTACGCCAGTGAAGAAGAATTCGCTATGCGCGACATGTTGCGACCGGCCGTATTTATCCCGGAATCGAAACGGCTGAACGTTCTGCTCAAGGATTTCCGCAGCAATCGGAATCACATGGCCATTGTCGTTAACGAATATGGCGGTGTCGCCGGTCTCGTCACCATCGAAGACGTACTCGAACAGATTGTCGGGGAAATTGAAGATGAATACGATTTTGACGAGGAAGAAGACAACATCGTCATGGAATCGGACGGACTCTATCGTGTCAAGGCGATTACCGAGATTGAAAACTTCAATGAAGTGCTCGGTGCAGGCTTCAGCAACGATGACTATGACACGATCGGTGGTCTGGTCCTCAGCAAATTTGGCCGCTTGCCGATCCGGCACGAATCGGTCGTTATCGGTAACTTCAAATTTACCGTGCAACGCGCCGATAGCCGGCGATTGCACATCCTCAAGGTGGAAAAATTCGCACCAGCGACGGAAACCAGTGCAGAGTAAAACTTTCTCGCACTATTTAAAACCGCCTGCGTATTGTCCGGTTTATGTCTAAAATTACCACCCGTGCGTATGATTCGCATACTGTCGAGGCACTTAGCGGTAGCGGCTTATCGCCGGTACTCGCACGCATTTATGCCGCACGCGGCATTGAAAATTCCAGCCAACTTGAAACAGAGCTGGCACAGCTAATTCCGTTCGGGCAACTGAAAAATATCACGGCGACGGCAGCGCTGCTGGCCGATGCCATTGCAGCAAAAAAACGCCTGCTGATCGTAGCGGATTATGATTCCGATGGCGCAACGGCATGCGCGGTCGGAATCCGTATTTTGCGCAAATTTGGCGCGATTGTTGATTACCTGGTGCCGAACCGTTTTGAATTCGGTTACGGACTGACCCCGGAAATTGTGCATTTGGCGTATAGCGCCAAGCAACCGGATATCCTGATTACCGTCGATAACGGCATTGCCAGCGTCGAAGGCGTGTCCGAAGCCAACCGGCTGGGCATGCAAGTGGTGATTACCGATCACCATCTTCCTGGGGATGAATTGCCCGCGGCCATGGCCATAGTCAATCCCAATCAGCCCGGCTGCCCTTTTCCGAGCAAAAGTATCGCCGGTGTGGGTGTTATTTTTTACCTGATGCTGGCGCTGCGCGCTGAATTACGCCAGCGCGGCGCTTTCACCGCATTGGGGCAGGAACCCAATCTCGCCGGGTTTCTTGATCTGGTGGCACTGGGAACGGTCGCCGATGTGGTCAAACTGGACAGTAACAATCGTATTTTGGTACAGCAAGGCCTGCAACGCATCCGCAAAGGACGCGGTTGCGCAGGTATCAACGCACTGTTGCAGGTGTCGCGGCGGGAATATCAGCAAATCTCCACGTATGAACTGGGCTTCATGCTGGGCCCGCGATTAAACGCAGCCGGGCGGCTGGACGATATGTCGCTGGGTATTGAGTGCTTGATTACCGATGATGCAGCGTATGCGGCACAGATTGCCAAACAATTGGACGAGCTTAACCGGCAGCGCCGCGAAATCGAGTCCACCATGCAGGAAAGCGCGTTACTTAAGCTGGAAGATACGCTCAAAACCCGGCAACCGGAAATACAGGCCGCCTACAGCATCTGCCTGTTCGATGCCGATTGGCACCAAGGCGTCATCGGCATACTCGCTTCGCGCATCAAAGATAAACATCATCGCCCGGTCATCATTTTCGCACCCGGCAATGACGGTGAAATCAAAGGCTCCGGGCGGTCGATCAACGGCTTTCACCTGCGCGATGCATTGGATCTGGTTGCCAAGCGGCATCCTGAGCTGATCCTCAAATTCGGCGGTCACGCAGCCGCAGCGGGATTGACGATCCATGCCCATCATTTTGAGAAATTCTGCGATGCTTTTGAGCAAGTTGCACAAACCCTGCTGACACCGGCCGATTTGACGCGCGTAATCGAAACCGATGGCGATTTGGAGACTTCTGACATTAATTTGGAACTGGTTGAATACCTCGACCGGCAAGTGTGGGGACAAGGTTTTCCGCAACCGTCATTCAATGCGCGGTTTTATGTTGAAAGCCAGCGCATCGTAGGCGAGAAACATTTAAAACTGAAATTAAGAAAACTGGATTCCGGTAGCCAAGGTAAAGCGTCACGGAAATCGGATGATTCTTACGACGGTATTTTGTTTTTCCATAACGACCCGCTACCCGATCTTATCGATGCGGTGTATCGTCTACAGATCAATGAATATAATGGCAAGACAACTTTGCAATTGCTGCTGGAGCATTGGTTTCACGCAGATAACCCGGTAACCAACGATGCACACTGAATTCACGCTCAATGGCGAATTGGCTGCTTTGCCGCATTTTGTGACCAGTCTTGCAATTGGTTTATTAATCGGGCTGGAACGCGAGCGCAACCCAAGTGCGCGGGCAGGGTTAAGAACATTCGCGCTGGTCGCGTTATTCGGCACGCTGGCCGCAATGTTGTCGGAAAAAGCTACACCCTGGCTACTGCTGGGCGGCTTGCTGATCATCGGTTTGATGATGATCGCCGCTTATTTCCGTATCAAAGACGACAGCGCAGACCCAGGCACGACCACCATAGTCGCTATTCTGGTGTGCTATGGCCTGGGCGCATCGGTTTGGTATGGCAACGACACATTGGCCGTTATGCTGGCCATTATCACCACGGTATTGCTGTACTTCAAAACAGAACTGCACGGCATCACACAAAAGCTGAGTCGGCGGGATTTAATTTCCGTACTGCAGTTTGCCGTGCTGACTTTTATCATTTTGCCGATACTGCCGGACAAGAACTTCGGACCTTACGAAGCGATCAATCCGTACCAAATCTGGTTAATGGTGGTTCTGATCTCCGGTGTCAGTCTGGCAGGTTATGTCGCACTACAACTGATCGGTCCGCGCCACAGTGCGGTGCTGGGCTTATTCGGCGGATTGGTTTCCAGCACGGCCACAACATTGGTATACGCGCGCCGCAGCACGGAAAACCCAAATTTTATTCCACTTGCCGTCGTAGTCATCCTGCTTGCCAATTTGACGGTGCTGATCCGCTTGGCTATCGTCAGTGCGGTGGCCTCTCCCGCCATATTGCCGCAGCTATTGCCCATTTTAGGCAGTGGTTTTCTGTTCGGATTAGGTGTTACAGCTTATTGGTGGTATCAGTTAGAACAGCAAAATGGCTTACCTGTGCCAGAAACCAAAAATCCAACCGAAATGCGCACGGCAGCGGCTTTCGGGTTGATCTATGGCATCGTGCTGTTTTTTGCCGCATGGCTATCCGACATCGCCGGCAGCAGCGGATTGTATGCCGTCGCGTTATTCTCCGGCCTCACCGATGTCGACGCCATTACCCTGTCGAGCTTGCGCTTATATGAATTGGGTAAACTGGAAGCCACTCAAGCGGTAACGGCCATCTCACTCGGAATACTGTCCAACATCGGTTTCAAACTCGGACTCATATTCTTCTTCGGCAGTGGATTACTGGCAAAACAATGCATCTTGGGCATGCTGGCAACGGCTGCGGGCATTGGACTGGCGTTGCTATTCTTTTTCTAAAGAGCTCGAATGGTTACGAGTCATTACCCTGCCTAACTCAACTATGCGTATCGTATGTGAATGGAGAATTTCACTATGACGCTGAAAATGCAACGGTCAGAAACTATTATCACCAAATACAACGCAAACCAGGTATCGAATGGAGTTTTTTATCGGCCGTAATGAGCGGCGCTTGATGCGCAATGGCTGTCGCGGCAATCAATCTATCCCCCGGGTCGCCATGTGGAATAATGCCGCTTTCAGCTAACGCGGCGATAGCCGGTGTGATCGAAAGAATCTGCAACTCCAGTGACGTAACAATATCATCCATATACGAAGCGGATGTATGTTGCGGAGGCAGTACCAGTCTGCTCTTACGGAACAACAAAGCGATTTCCCAGAAGCTAATGGCGGCACAGGCCAACTTACCATCCGTCCGGCCACTATCCACAGCTTGCTGAGCGGTTATCGTCAAGCGCTCGCGGCAATCTGCCCAAAATAACAAAATATGGGTATCACAGATTATCAGCATCGCCTTCCCATTTTTCATCCAGAGGGGCAAGGATATCTCCAACAATAACCGTGCCACGCAGTGCATCCAAACGATTAAGCGCTGCCTCACGTTCGTTTTTTGTGTGGTCAGGAATGATATGGGCAATGGTTTTGCCGTGCAAGGTTATTGCAATTGCTTCACCTGCTTGCACTTGTTTAAGATATTCGGGTAAATGCTGGCGTAATTCGGTCACATTCACTGATGTCATGGGGGAACCTATAATGTACAGAAGGTATGTACATTATAGGCATCTGCTTGCGTAAAGCAATGCATCTCAGTCACATTGGCAACAGCCGCGGGTATTGGACTGGCATTACTTTTTTGTCTGAAGAAGTTCTGACTAAATGCTTCGAGAATTGAAAAAGATTCCTCACCGCGTTCGGAATGACAATAGCCATAGGGATAAGCCCGAGATAATCTCTGATAAACTAAGCGAATTTTAGAAGCTGCTGAACAGAATGAAATTAACGGATCACGAAAAGCGCGACATCATCAAACTGCTGGAAGCGGATAAGCCGCTGCCGGACAAGTACCGCTTCTTGCTGTTCGACGACAAGCGCGAGGTTGAGCTGGTGTGGAACGGCAAGAGCAATGAGGTATGCAACATCGTGCTGCCGTTTCAGACCATCGAGCAAGTCGATGAACCGCGCGCCGAAAAACCGGGCGATACTGCGATTCAACCCAGTCTGTTCGATCTCGATCCGCGCGGCCGGCAGCTCAAAGGCTGGACCAACAAACTGATCTGGGGCGACAACAAGCTGATTCTGTCCAGCTTGAAGAATGGGCCGCTGCGCGAGGAAATCGAAAAACAAGGCGGTCTGAAACTGATCTACATCGACCCGCCGTTTGACGTCGGTGCGGATTTTTCGATGGACATCGAGATTGGTAGCGACACCTTCACCAAAAAACCCAACATCCTCGAAGAAATTGCCTACCGCGACACCTGGGGTAAAGGCGCGGATTCGTTCATCAGCATGATTTATGAGCGATTGATTCTGATGCGCGACTTACTGGCGGAGGATGGGAGTATTTATGTGCATTGTGATTGGCGGGTGAATGCATATATTAGGCTCGCACTTGAAGAAGTCTTTGACAGAGAACAATTTCAAAACGAAATTGTGTGGATCAGGACTAATGCCCATAACATGCAAACAATCGGCTACGCTCGTTCTCAGGAAACAATCTTTTTCTCTTCAAAATCAAAAACTTTTACTTTTAATGAGCAGCGAACAGATTACGGTGATGCGCAACTCAGTCGATATAAACAGGATGAAACTGGAAGGTTATACACCGGGCGAGACATGACATTCTCATCAACCAATCCCGGTCGTCAGTTTGAATGGCGAGGAACGAAACCTCCATCAAATCGCTCTTGGGGTTATCCTTTAGAAAAGCTTGAGGAGCTTTGGGCACAAGGTCGGATCTTAACAAAACAGGATGGAACGCCTCGGCTTGATGGTTTGAAAGTTTATTTGGATGAAACCAAAGGTAAGCCTTTGACCACTCTTTGGGATGATGTTGGTCGTATTGGAAATACCTCATCGGAACGAATTGGCTACCCCACCCAGAAACCCGAAGCCTTGCTTGAGCGCATCATCAAAGCTTCATCCAACGAAGGCGATCTGATAGCTGATTTTTTCTGCGGTTCCGGCACCACGGCGGCAGTCGCTGAAAAACTCGGGCGCAAATGGATCGCCACCGATTTGGGCAAGTTCGCCATCCACACGACGCGCAAACGCTTAATCGGCGTGCAGCGGCAATTGAAGGCGGAAGACAAGGATTATCGAGCCTTTGAGATCCTCAATCTGGGCAAGTACGAGCGCCAGCATTACATTGGAGTGAATCCTAATTTGCGCGAGGCGGAAAAGCAGAAACAGTTGGAACAAAAGGAAGCGGCCTTTCTTGACTTGATCCTGCGCGCCTACCAGGCGGAAAAGACCGCAGGATTCGTCAGCTTTCACGGCAAGAAAGCTGGACGGCTGGTGTCAGTGGGGCCGGTGAATATGCCGGTGACGCGACTGTTCGTCGAGGAAGTCATTCTCGAGTGCCGCAAGAAACATATTACCCGCGTCGACATCCTCGGTTTTGAGTTCGAGATGGGTTTGTTTCCGAACGTGCTGGACGAAGCGCGCGCCAAAGGCATCGACATCGCGCCGAAGTACATCCCCGCCGACGTGTTCGACAAACGCGCGGTGGAGAAGAACCAAGTGGTGTTCCACGATGTGTCTTTCATCGAAGTTAAGCCGCATATCAAAGGCAATACCGTGGCGGTTGAGCTGACTGATTTCTCCGTGTTCTATTCGCAGGATTCCATCGCCAACGCCGAAGCGACGCTGAAAAACAAGGGTAGCAGAATCGTGGTGGAAAAAGGCCAGATTATCAAAGTCAACAAAGACAAGGATGGCATCGTCACACGCGAACAACTGACGCGCCACTGGACGGATTGGATCGACTACTGGTCGGTGGATTTTGATTTCGAAAGCAAACGCGAGATTATCCGAATTAAAAAACTACCAGTAGGTCAAGGTGCATTCCCGGGACTTGAAGCACCCCAAATGGAGTTTCCAGAATACGAAGAGGTCTGGACTGGCGACTATGTGTTCGAAAACGAGTGGCAAAGCTTCCGTACCAAAAAAGACCGTTCGCTGGAATTGACTAGCGTATTTCAGGAAGTCATGCCGGGGCGGCGCAAAATTGCAGTGAAAGTGGTGGATATTTTTGGCAATGACACGATGACGATTGTGGAGGTGACGGCGTGAAGTTTATTTTTCCCGACATCCGGCATGACCAGTCAGGTTTTCAGGCATTGGTACGCCTGGAAAATGAAGCAAGTAGCTATTTCCTTGACGATGTTGAGATCGACATGAATGCAACCACTTGGTTTGACGCTGATATGTGTGCGGCTTTCGGGGCCATCCTCTATCGTTTGAGCGACAATCTGAATACGATCAGATTAACTAATATTTGCTCATCTGTTGAAAAGATTCTATCCAAGAATGGCTTTCTCAGCCATTATGGCCGGGAAAAAATACCTGATCGCTGGGGAACGACGATTCCCTATCGCCGGTTCGACGTAAAGGATGACCGGTATTTTGCAGACTATATCGAAAATGAGTTGATTCACCGCGCTGAGATGCCGGCAATGTCACACGGGCTGCTGAAAAAGTTCCGTGAGAGCATTTTTGAAATTTTCAGTAACGCAGTATTACATTCGAATTCCGAACTAGGAATTTTTAGTTGTGGTCAGTTCTTTCCCAATAGACAGCGACTTGATTTCTCAGTCGCTGATCTGGGTGTTGGCATGCGCCAAAATATACAAGACAATACAGGATTGATACTTTCAGCAGAAGATGCGATTCATTGGTCAACTGAAGGCCGAAACACAACCAAGCGCGGCCCGATACCGGGTGGATTGGGGCTGAAGCTACTAAGAGAATTTATTGACTTGAATGGCGGCTGTATTCAGATTGTTTCAGATGCCGGATATTGGCGGCGGGAGAACAAAAAAACCATTACTGCGCCATTGAATTATCCGTTTCCTGGAACTGTCGTTACTGTTGAAATCAATACGGCCGATACAAATTCGTACAAACTTGTTTCTGAACCCAGCGCAGCGAATATTTTTTGAGGTAATTATGATGCAAAAAGAATTAACAATATCAATATTTGAAGTGGTGGGCAGCCCTTTGTGTGTCGCTTCCAGCGATGGGCAGAAGATTTATGATCGCCTGGCCGCCGCGCTGAAAGAAGGTCAAAGTACGATTCTTTCATTTCATAATGTATCAACGCTAACTTCGGCTTTTTTAAACGCCGCGATTGGTCAGCTATATGATAAATTCAGCGAAGAACAGATTCGCGCTTTACTTAAGGTAAAGGATATGGAGCCGGACGATTTGGCACTCCTAAAACGCGTAGTTGAAACCGCTAAGCAATATTTCAGAGATCCGCAGAAATTCAATCAAGCAGTTCGCGAAGAACTGGGGGATGACGGCAATGGCGAATAAGGCATTAGCAGTTAACAATTATCACTTTACGGCAAATGACGAGCTATTGTTGGATACCAATATATGGCTGTTTGTTTACGGTCCGCAAAAACCAGGCGACAAAAGAGTGGCAGCTTATTCGGAGGCGCTTGCCAAAATTCTGGCAGCCGGTAGCAAAATTTATATCGATGTGCTGATCGTATCCGAGTTCATTAATACCTATTCCAGACTAAAATGGAACGTCATGGGTAATCCTCATGGTGAATTCAAACGGTTCCGCAAAAGCCAGGATTTCAAACCGATTGCCCTGGATATCGCCGCCGACATCAAGCAAATACTGAAACATTGCTTGCGGATAGAAAACGGCTTTGAGAGACTGGCTATCAGTTCCTTGATAACCGAGTATGCAATGGGAGATTCTGATTTCAATGATCAGATCATCGCAAGTTTATGCAGGGAAAAGAAGTTGAAATTGGTTACAGATGACGGTGATTTTCGTGCTCAAGGAGTTCTCGTTGTGACTGCGAATAAGCGATTACTTTCATCGTAGCAATCTGCGACTTCGAGCAATGTGCATCAAAAATGACACTCATCTATATATATCAAAAGTATCAACTGACTACTGCGGCGTAACCTTTACGGAGAAGCGTTAATGGCACTGCATAAAGATTTCCCGTCTTCCCCCCACGCCATTCTCGACCCGGCTATCCGCTGGTTTCCCGCCGATGAGGCATTGCGCGAAACCAGTATGGACAAGCTGATGCCGCCGCTGGTGGCGACACTGCGAAAAAAAGTGAAGGAATTCCGGGATGGCGGCTATGCCGGCGCAACGGATACGAGCAAAAGCCTGCTCAATTGGTGGTTTAAGGAGCCGCATTTACAACCACAGATTAATGGCACGACGGTCGAGTTTCAATATTTCTTCGCCCAGCGCGAAGCATTGGAAACCATTATTTACTTATACGACGTAATCGGGGCTAAGGACAAATTTGATTTGATGCGTTTTGACAGCAGCGGCGCAGTGTCAGCACAGATGTTCGACGAGAACTGGCGGCGCTACGTGGTGAAGATGGCCACCGGCAGCGGCAAGACCAAAGTGATGAGTCTGGCTCTGGCATGGAGCTTTTTTCACAAACTGTATGAACCAACTTCGGAGCTTGCACGCAACTTTCTGGTAATTACGCCCAATATTATTGTGTTGGATCGTATTTACAAGGATTTTCAAGGATTGCGTATTTTCTTCACAGATCCGGTGATCCCGGATAATGGCTTTGATGGCCGCAACTGGCGCAATGACTTTCAGCTCACGCTGCATGTGCAAGACGAAGTGCGGGTGACACACCCTACCGGTAACATTTTTTTGACTAATATTCACCGCGTTTATGCCGGAGAAGATATTCCGCCCTCGCCGGATGATGATAACACCATGGATTATTTTCTGGGCAAGCGCCCTAGTGGTGCGACCACCGGCTCCAAGGTGGATCTGGGCATGATCGTGCGTGATATTGACGAGCTGATGGTGCTTAACGATGAAGCGCATCATATCCACGATGCGGGTCTGGCGTGGTTTCAATCGATTCAGGATATTCACAACCGATTACTACAGAAAGGTGATTCCTTGAGCCTGCAACTTGATGTAACGGCTACGCCTAAGCACAACAATGGCGCGATCTTTGTGCAAACCGTGGCTGATTATCCTTTGGTAGAAGCGATCTGGCAGAATGTGGTCAAGCACCCGGTACTGCCCGATGCCGCTAGCCGCGCCAAACTTTCGGAGCGGCAGAGTGCAAAGTACACCGAGAAATACGCGGACTATATTGACCTGGGGGTGATCGAATGGCGCAAAGCCTATGAGGAACATCAGAAGCTAGGCAAAAAAGCCATCCTGTTCGTGATGACCGATGACACAAAAAATTGCGATGACGTGGCGGAATATTTAGAAGGGCGTTACCCGGAATTGAAAGATGCGGTTTTGGTTATTCATACGAAAAACAATGGTGAAATTTCCGAGGCATCATCAGGCAAGGGTAAGGAAGAATTGGAAGCGTTACGAAAACAATCCAATGTGATCGATGACGCGAGCAGCCCGTTTAAGGCGATTGTGTCGGTGCTGATGCTTAAAGAGGGTTGGGATGTACGCAACGTAACAACAATTGTTGGTCTGCGTGCCTTTAATACACCAGCAAAAATCCTACCCGAACAAACGCTAGGGCGGGGCTTGCGCAAAATGTATCCCGGCGGTATTGAAGAATATGTCAGCGTTGTGGGCACCGATGCCTTTATGGATTTCGTCGAGTCGATACAGGCCGAAGGCGTTGAATTGGAGCGTAAGGCCATGGGTGAAGGCACTAAGCCGAAAACGCCATTGGTGATTGAGGTGGACAGCAGTAACGAGAAAAAAGACATCGCAGCACTGGATATCGAAATTCCGGTACTGACACCTCGTACTTATCGCGAATACAAGAATCTGGCCGAGCTAGATGCTGAGTCGATGGTTTTTCAAAAAGTAGCGTATCAGCAGTTCAGCGAAGAGGAGCAGCGAGAGATTGTGTTCAAGGATATCACTACAGGCGAGGTGACGCACACCACGATGCTGGATCCCTCCGGGATCGCGGATTATCGCAGCGTCATCGGTTACTTTGCACAAACGATGATGAAGGAGTTACGTTTGGTCAGCGGTTATGACGTACTCTATGGAAAGATTAAGTCTTTTATCCAGAATGTGCTGTTTAATCAGTCCGTCGATCTTGAATCACCCAATACGCTACGCAATTTATCGGAACTGGCTGCCACAAAAACCGTGATCGAAACCTTCAAGAAAGCGATCAATGAACTCACTGTCCGGGATAAGGGGAATGCGGAAATACGCGACACCATCAAGCTGCGACAGACACGACCCTTTGTCGTGAAAGACCAAGGGTACTTGATGGCAAAAAAGAGCGTATTCAACCGTGTTATTGGAGATAGCCATTTCGAGCTACAGTTCGCCAGTTTTTTGGAGGATTGCAGTGATGTGTCTTCCTATGCCAAGAACTACCTTGCTGTACATTTCAAACTTGATTATGTCAATGCAGACGGCGATATATCCAATTACTATCCAGACTTTATCGTTAAAAAGACAGATCAAGAAATATACATCGTTGAAACGAAGGGTCAGGCAGATTTGGATGTGCCGTTGAAGACTGAGCGCCTAAAGCAGTGGTGTCATGATCTTAATCGGATACAGAATGAAGTTAGCTATGATTTTGTTTATGTCGATGAGGAGAATTTCAATAAATATAAACCCAAATCATTCGTCGAACTTGTGAAGAGTTTTGTAGCATACAAAGAGAGTGATGGATGAAAAAGAATAGCAAAGGATGCTTAATGAATCCTGATAATTTGTACAGATTCACCTATAAACCTGGTATCAATTTGCATAGTACAAATTATCGAAATTCAGGCAGACAGCTTCCCGTTCAGCAATTCCAATACGTCCCCAGTTTTTGAATGGCGAATCCGCGTGATTCCGCCATTGCTGATTTTGATTCGATACAGGCCGGACGGAGAGGCATGGACTGTTTTTGCAATAATGGCACGCATCACACCGGCATGCGCAACGATTAGAAAATGGCTTCCATGATGGCGCTCGATAGCTTCTTCATAAGCTAAGCTGACGCGCTGGATAAAATCGTCGAGCGGCTCTGCGGCATGTGGTCGATGATTGATTGGATCTTTCAGGAAAGCCTGATTTCATCGGCTCGGTCAATTTTGACTTCATCATGGCTCAACCCTTCCCATGCGCCAAACCCCACTTCCTTAAAACGCGGCTCAACAGCGACATTGATTCCATGACGCTCCCCCAATTCGTGCGCAAACCTCTGGCAGCGTTGTAGCGGGGAGGTGATGATTTGATGCCATGCGGCATATTCGCCAACGGCGTTCCACATTTGTGACCATCCCTTCTCGGTAAGCGGATCATCAATATTGTGACCACGATAACGGCGTCCACCGGCTGGCTCGCCGTGGCGGATTAAATCAATAACAGTTTCTGTCATACCATTTCAGCCGGGTAATTTTGATGCGGTAGTTTACCGGATAGTGTAGATTTCTCGCTATGCTTAAAATGACGATTATTTAAGAGTCCCTTAACCCATTTTTAACATCCACCAAAAAACATTCCTATGAAACGATATATTATCGCGTACTGGTATTTTTGTTATTGATTTGCGCGTAATTTTGTTGTCAACTGATCAGTTTTTGGTTCTGCTGGGAGCCGGGTTAATTTGCAGCGTTTGATAAATCTGTTGATGCCGGTCGAAAATTGACCAGGTAGTTCACGTATTCTGCTTAAATTTTAAGCAGTGTAAATATAAAGGTTTCTTTATTGGAGTTGCATTGGATACTTACCACCACTCACCTGATTGCAAGTTCATGGCATGGCGGTTTTTTGGTTACCTTCAAAAAAACTGCCATGTCTGCCAATATAAAGACTAAAATGGAAAAATTGGCTGGGACAAAGGGACAAGACGACAAATTGATTATCACTGGATTATTTTCTCGATGAATAAGAAACTATCTATTACATTAATAGCAGCAATCCTACTGCTAAATGGATGCGGATCAGTAAGAGAAAATAGAATCAGACAAGATGTATTATCTGACACCAGCATGGCGGAAGAAATACGCAGGGCGATCGATCTTAAGCAACTGGTCGCTGGCATGACACAAGAACAAGTGATAGCTTCTTGGGGACTGCCGTGTAAATGGTGTTATGGAACACGCAAAAGTACAAGTGGAGACACATGGGAATACCATCTTCCCGGCGCTGATTTTTTAGTGGTTGGCGCTGATTTTCTGGGTGTTGGAACCGGAACTTATCTGTACTTTGATAGCAGCCAGAAACTTAAGCATTGGTCTCAAAAATAGAACTGATATTTCGTGCTAGGAGGCAGTCCAAGAACCTTTACCAGCGATATGTTTACGACAACTTTACAGGTATCAACTGAGGAAAATAGGGTTATTCCTCATTCGACTAATCTACATATTACTTCTCAACGATAGCTTTCAGACTAGCAAGACCCTCTTCATATTTTTCTCCAACCATTTTATCCATATTGAAGAATAGGCCCATTAACTTGGAAATGAACGGACTTGATCCATACATGGCTTGCGTTACTGTCGTTGTATTATCCCGGTTTTGCAAAATAAATTCGACCGTATTCTGCGCTTCAAACGGTTCCATGAAGTGAAGCGCAATCACTAAATTTGCAGGCGGTATCGATTGGATGATTTCCATACGCCCCTGGCCGATATCCTTATTGCCTTGCCATTCATAGATGGCACCTTTGCCACTCTCAGTGCCACGATAATTCCTCTGAATTTCAGTATCTATTTTTTCCCACGGTGACCATGCTTCCCATTGATGAAAATCGTTAATATGAGGAAAAATTCTCTCTGGAGATGCATTGATATTGATTGAACGCTCAATGCGAAAAGTATCCGGCTGCGTTGCAGCGTAGGCAAGAATCATGGCGGTGAAAATGACAACGATGAGGGTGGCTTTCTTGAACATAGATCTTCCCAATGTGTATATTTAAAAACTCGATGATTTTTCTTGTTGCTTTCGTCTCTCCAATGTCGAGGTTGCATGATGCACAAATACAGCAGGTACGTCATCAGTGAAAATATTTCCAAGCCATAGCGGATCTTTGTTGTCGTCAAGTAAATACGGATCAGCAGCATTTAATATTGTAATCAACAAACCCCATCGCTGTTGATAAGTTGCGGATGGAAAAACAGCGAAAAGTGCTCGAATGTTTGCTTCTCTGCGGTGGTGTGCAAGCGCAGCTAATGCGGTGCCTCTTATGTCGTAAGAATTATCTTTATCAACAAGATGGTTGAGTGTATTTTCGATTGCTGGAATGGGTAACCATTGGGACAGTTCAACAATTACCTTGCGATTAGAAGTTGCATTCAACATACGATCGATAACAATTGAAGACACAGTCTCCGGGTTTATTCGCCGCAAGGTTTTTCCAGCAGCATGTTTTAACGAATCACGTTGGATCGAAATTACTGCATCAATTAATTTAAGTGCAGCTGTTTCTGGGCTAATTCGGGCAAGGAGTCGGCAGAGCTCTCGCTCAAGTTGATGATGGTGTCTGAGTCCAATCTCAATTGCTTCTACAGCGCGGAATACATCGTATTTTGCTAACCCTTGGATAGCTCGAAGAGTTTGCATTGGCATGGTAGTGTCAATAACAAAAGCTTTGTCGAGGATCTGCTCTCGCAAAATAGGATTAGGCACTTCTGCTGCAATATCGTATGGAGGATCAAGGAAGAACTTTCCTCGATCAAAGTAGCTTATGGCTGCTTTAATACCAATATTTCTGGTTGGTGGATTATTGTACAAGGAACGGATTACTGTATTAGCATCGTTTATTGATTCGATACCATTGCAACTCTCCAACCATTTCTCGAGCAACTTGGATCCCTGTTCTCTGAGATTTAGTAGAACATTTAGACCCAAGATAGGATTTGTTTTTGTAAGTGCCAAATTCAATGCGAATTGCCCAAATTCATCCGAATGATCACCTAGAGCCTGAAGTGCAGTACAAGCGTACCTGACAACTTGACTCTCCAAGTTTGCTTTTGCAAGTACTACATGTAAATCTAGCACTAAATCGGTGTCATGACTGAGCCAAGCAATAATTATTGCACTGAGTAATTCGTCTTCTGTGGACTTGGGGTTGCGAAGTATTTGCAGTATCTGATTGGTAAGATGTTTTGATATTACCCCCCGATGCGCTCGAAGCTCCACAAGATCAAGTGGAACTTCTACTATGCCGTTGTTCTTTATCGCTTCAATTAAAACAGCATCAGGGCCAATTGTCGCAAGCGCACTTATCGCTTGCAAGTACTCAATATAACTTTCTGATTCTAGTTTTCCATTGACATCGCGAGGAACCGGACGACTAGCAATTTCAAAAAGTTTCTTTACGATACTATCGTCAGTACAAATGAATGCCCAATTTAATCCATCAAGGCGAATCCAATAATGCTCAGACTCGAGTTCTTTCTTGATTAGAGTGGTTATACCGTGACCAGCTATGAGAATCAAAACTCGACGTGCATTATCACGAAGCGGGTCGAAATTTCTGTCGTTTGAGTTTAAGCGGGTGAATGCGATTGCGACAATCATTTGTTCCAATCCGCTATTTGCTTTAGCTTCAAGGATTGTCAGAAGATCCAGGCGGGTAATACGTCCGAGAAATGCCAGTGGTTGGTTGAAAAAGTATGGATCGCGTTTGTTTATCCCATCTAAATATTCTTTCAAATCTTTTTCTAGTGAATGCAGAAATAATTGCAGTATTACCACATTGATTTCATCAGGCCGTTCACTAAACAGTATTCGGATCGAGCAGTGTTCTGGCGGATCAGCTTTAGCAAGATCTAAAATACGCGCAAGAATTTTCTCTGGTTGAGCGCGCAAGAGGACGGGAAGCAACCGATTACGAGCCAGGTAAAGTTCAGAATTCTGGATATCTGTTAGATGATCAATCGCGTCTTGAGGGTCAAGGACTGCAAGTGCGGCAAGAGCAGCACCGCTAGCGGCGTCTTCTAAGCACGATAAGCATTTAATTACAAAATCTTTCTTGCTGTGATCCAAGAAACGTGCGATACAGAGAAGAATACTTCGTGGTTCATCTTCAGGAATCTTTGCTATTAACACATCTCGCGTTTCTTCCCAAATTGCTGGTGCAGAAGGATGGTCAAGTTTATTGAGTAAATATCCGAGTTCAGCTATCTGCTGGTTATCTGTTTCTTCTCTAAGAATGCGGTTACGGAGCCATTCCGGATCTAATGTTATTCCTGCATGAAGTGCAGTATGGCAAGCTTGATAATCGTGATAACTTGAATTTTCTGTTTCTGCTTGAAATTCTTTCCAACGCTGCTGTTTGAGTTCCCACAATCGATCGAGACATTTTGTATTGGGAGCAGCTGTCAGCGCCACAATGGCAACATCTTGCCGACTCCGGCAAAACGCATTTAACAACGAATCAATGGTATGTTTCAGATCGACACTTTCTTGTTGGATAAGATTAGCGAAAGCTTTGCCAATCAATATGATCCGGTAATCATTATTTGAATTTGGAACGGCGAGGATTGTATTTAATCGCTTAGTGAGTATTGGAATTGCGCGCTTACCAAGTGTCGGTAGTAGGTAAGTGTATAAATCTTGACCGTAGCTTCCAAAATTCCGGCTTTCTTCAAGGCAAATTAACAGCTGCTCAAGTGCTTCTAAATTTTGTTCTTCGGCGGCTAGTAACCACAGGGTATCCATCGGCACATAATCGAGGCGATTTCCGTGAGTACTGCTTGTATTGCAACTTTTTCTGGTAAGAAAATCCCCCAAATCTTCAGTGGACAATCGCTTGCGTTTGAATTGAAATGCAAGCGATTCCGCAACAGCCCAATTAAGCAAACGATCATGCGCAAACTCGACTTCACCATACTCAGTAGATTGCAACCAACCTGCTGCGATCAGTCGATTAAGCGTGGCTTGGTTATCTAATCCAATTTCCGGCCGCTGGACTCGGAGTAGCGGATAAGTTTTGCCCCGGTATAAGCGTTCGGCAAGGGCAATTACTATGCCTCTATTGCCAGGATTATGAGCATCAATTCTTTGCCAGAAAGCATCAAAGATCTCATATTCGCTATGCAGCGCCTTCTGGATTGAGGTATAGGGGAGTTTAAGAAAAAGACCGGCAAGAATCGGATTGCGCAGAAGTTTCTTCAGATCTGGTGGAAGATCAGCCCAATTTTGGTTGCTTTTTTTCAATAGTGCATCGAGTTCATCAACCGAAAAATCGCTGACACGATGCACATGTACAGTTTCTTCGTCAGTTAACTGTAGCGATTGCGCAACTGCGTTGGGCACAGTTAGCACTAAACGCATATTCAAGCGCATCCAATCTTGATGGTGTATAAGATCGCGGGCCAAATCGACATTCTGAACATCATCGATCGCGATAATTACGCTGGGAGCCGTGGCATCCTGCAACTCATGGAAAAAATTTGATATAGCATTAAGAGATTTTTCAGATGTTTCTCCAAGTCCTGATTGCCATAGATCATTGGTCGCGCGGGACAAAATGTTTTCGGCAGCTATTGTGGTTTTGGCTGCATTCACTAAAGTAACAACTTGGCAAGTATTTACATATTCTTCTAGCAGCCTTGCAAGCTGCCATGACTTGCCAGTGCCGCTTTCCCCCGCAATCAGCAATACCGTTTTGTTTTCAGGCCATTCAGGTATGCCGCGAACATCCTGGTCAGGCTGGTATTTGAAGAATTGATATAAACGACTACGTATCAGATCGCCCATTTTCTTGTAAAGCATTACAAGATTTTTCAGTCTATCCGGACTAATGTTAGCGCGATGAAACATATTACTAACTCTGATTGAATCAAGATGTACTTCGCCTTTACTGAGTTCTTCAACCAATATCCCGATCAAGTGTTCTCGGGTTTTCCGTTCATCACCAAGGTTAGGACATAGAGGCCTTAAAAATCTCTCGATTCTCACAGCAACTAGGTTGGAATCAACGCAAAATTCCATTTCAAAGTGAGATAAAAGATGAAAAACGATTGCTTGTTCTTCAGCATCCGGTTGCGAAATGTTGGATCGTGTTTCCTTTGCGATTTGGTTAAAAAGCTCAAGATTAGCGCTATCGAGATCACTTGGCTCGGTGGCAGATCTGATATTTTTGAGTAAATCATAGAGCTTATTAAGCCTGCCAGCGCGACCATCGGTTACAAAGCGGTAGATGGCGTGTTCTTGAAGCGGTGAAGGAACAGCTTTACGAAGATCCCGCATAACATCTTTAGTAATATCCGAAAGAGGCCAGGTTCTATTTCTTCTGGTCTTGTATTGTTCAACAAGATAGTTATCCGGTGTCTCAACCCTCGCATCTCCGCCACAACGAGGCTCCAGGACCAGACGAGCATTTTCAATATCTTGCTCTTTTAATGTACCGGATAAAGTAACTTTCGTTATCCACCCGAGATGTTGAATGATTTGATAAAGAAAGCCATTGATTGCAGCTGGGCCACCAGCTTGTGTCATTTCCGCATTCTTTTGGAAAATTCAAGAATCATATCAATATGTGGGATCAGTCTATTGTCCGATCTTGGTATTGTTGAACAATGTTGATATTGTGCATTTGTTCAAGTGAATTTACTGTCAGCTTACGAGGCAAGAATATTGAATCACTAAGCCAATTTCTTTTCAATCCAAGTTATTACGCTTGCAAGCGCCGCCGGTAAATGTTCCGGTTGTGTGCCACCCGCCTGCGCCATATCCGGCCGGCCACCGCCTTTGCCACCGACTTGTTGTGCAACAAAATTCACCAGCTCGCCCGCTTTGATCTGGCCGGTCAGGTCAGCACTCACACCGGCAATCAGCGTTATTTTCCCGTCTTCAACGGTACTCAGTACGATGGCACAGGTTTTCAGTTTATCTTTAAGCTGATCCAGCGTTTCACGCAAGGTTTTAGCATCGGCATTCTCCAGGTTGGCGGCCAAAACTTTGATGCCTTTTATATCCTGTGCTTGCACAGCCAGATCATCGCCTTGTGAGCTCGCAAGTTTGGTTTTTAACCGCGTCAGTTCTTTTTCGGTTTGCCGCACATTGTCGATGATTTGGGCGATTTTTTGTGTGACTTCCTGAGGGTTGGTTTTTAAGCTTTGCGCGATTTCCAGCAATTGTGCTTCGCGTTGCTGCACATATTCAACGGCTGCCTTTCCGGTAACCGCTTCAACACGGCGGATGCCTGCGGCTACGCCCGATTCCGTTACAATTTTAAAGAAACCGATTTGTCCGATTTGCGATACGTGCGTCCCGCCACATAATTCCGTAGAAAATTCGCCCATGCCAATAACACGCACGACATCCGAATATTTTTCACCAAACAGCGCCATAGCACCACGTTTTATCGCATCATCGTATTTCATGGTTTCAGATGCAACGACCCAGTTGTGTCGGATCTGTTCGTTGACCAGGCGCTCTGTTTCGCGTAACTCATCCACTGTCAGCGGCGCATTATGGGAAAAGTCGAAACGTGCACGATTGGCATCCACTAATGAGCCTTTCTGCGTTACATGAGTGCCCAGCACCTTGCGTAGCGCAGCATGCAATAGATGTGTGGCAGAATGATTGTTGGCAGTGCTGGTGCGGGTTAACGGATTAACCTTTGCCAGCACACTATCTTTGATCACCAACCGTCCACTGCGCAATAAGCCTTTGTGACCAAACACGCCGGCTTGTATTTTCTGGGTATCCGCTACGGCAAAGGTGCCATTGGCTGCCAGTAACTCGCCACTATCGCCGACTTGTCCGCCGGATTCCGCGTAAAAGGGTGACTGATCCAGAACAACTAAAGCCTCGTCACCAGCTTCGATAAAATCTACCGCGCTGCCCTGTTTATAAATGGCCAGAACTTGTCCTTCATGCTGCAGAGTCTCGTAGCCATAGAAAGTAGTTTGGCTACCCGAATATTCTATTCCTTCCTGCATGGTGAACTTGTTAGCTGCACGCGATTGCTCACGCTGACGCGCCATAGCCTGCTCAAAACCGGCATGATCAATGCTGATACCACGCTCACGGACGATATCGGCCGTCAAATCCAACGGGAAACCGAATGTATCGTAGAGCCAGAATGCTGTTTCGCCATCGAGTACTCTTGTATTGCGACTTAATGCAATTTCCAGAACTTGCATGCCGTGTTCCAATGTTTCAGCAAAAAGCTCTTCTTCATGTTGTAAAATCTTTCCAATACGATCTTTGGCCACAACTAATTCCGGATAGGCTTGCCCCATGACTTTGCTTAAATCTTCTACCAGTTGATAAAAGAAAGGCTGTTTTTGTCCTAATCGATAGCCATGACGAATGGCGCGGCGGATGATGCGCCTTAATACATACCCGCGACCTTCACTGCCTGGAATGACGCCATCAGTAATCAGAAATGAACAAGCGCGAATGTGATCGGCAATGACTTTTAATGAGTTATCGGCAAGATCTTCCGTGTTGGTTGCACGCGCAGCGGCTTTAATTAGGCTTTGGAATAAATCAATCTCATAGTTACTGTGAACCTGCTGCATAACTGCAGAAATCCGTTCCAAACCCATGCCGGTATCCACTGACGGTTTTGGCAGTGGATGGAGTGTGCCCGCGCTGTCACGGTTATACTGCATAAACACCAGATTCCAGATTTCAATGTAGCGGTCACCCTCTGCATCGGCAGAACCGGGCGGCCCGCCTCTTACTTCTGGACCATGATCATAAAAAATCTCGGAGCAAGGTCCGCAGGGACCGGTGTCTCCCATTTGCCAGAAATTATCCATGGTAGCAATGCGTACGACTCGGGACGGATCGACGCCGATTTCATTCAACCAAATATCTGCAGCTTCATCGTCTTCTGCATACACGGTTACCCATAGTTTTTCGCGTGGAATTTTGAGTGAAACGGTGAGAAATTCCCAGGCAAATTGAATGGCATTGCGCTTAAAATAGTCGCCAAAACTAAAATTGCCCAGCATTTCAAAGAACGTATGATGTCGCGCGGTATAGCCAACATTTTCCAGATCGTTATGTTTGCCGCCCGCTCGCACACAGCGTTGCGAGCTGACTGCACGAACATAAGGCCGTTTATCCTGACCTAGGAACACATCCTTGAATTGCACCATGCCCGCATTGGTAAACAAAAGTGTTGGATCATTACCCGGCACTAAGGGGCTGGATGCGACAATGGTATGGCCATGAGATTCAAAAAATTCGAGAAATTGCTGTCGTATTTCGCTGCTTTTCATATTTTTTGCTGTTGCTCGTATCGTTCTAATTCAATCACTGTCAAACCTAGTGCTTCGCCTTTGACGATGGCAAGGCTGTTGACTTTAGCTCGGATGGTGATTTCTTCGTTCATTTTGGGTAAACCGGATTCCGTCAGAATCGTAATCTCCCCACTCCTATCTTCTAATACATAGGATTTTAGATTGACCAACGGCAAGCGTGTGGGGTTTTTTGCAATCCCCTTCAGTTTGACTTCTTTGCCGTCAAAATTGACAGGGGATTCATTGATTTGATTGATGGATACTATGCCATCAGCACTGGCATGATTACCTAGCAATACGACTGCCAGTATGAACACTGTCTGCACAAGCAGCTTCTTCATTGATCCTCCTCATCAGCTTGTGATAAAACTTGTTGTATTATTTCCATTGAGAAACCTCTGCTCATCATGAAACGCATTTGCTTACCCCGTTCTTCTCTGGTATTGGGTAATTGGCCAAATTTCTTTTGCCAGATTTTAAACGCTGTATCCAATTCAGTTTCCCTAAGCGTTGGCAAAATACTATCAATCAACTGTTCGTCAATGCCTTTTTCTTTCAACTCATAAACGATACGTTGGCTACCAAACCGGGATCTGCGTGTGCGTATAATTTGTTCAACGACTCGTTCAGCCGATAAAAAACCGTTTTGTTCCAGCTTATCCAATACGCTGGATATAGCTTCTGGTGTGGAAAATCGTGCGTGAGCGGAAAGTTTCTGTTCGAGCTCTAAACGAGAGTGTTCTCGTTGTGCCAGATAACGCAAAGCACGTATTTCTAGAGGCGATCGAGTAGCCACACAAGCTTATTTTTCTTTTTCAGGTTTTTCTTTCTCGGCTTTCTCTTTTGCGGGTCTGGCCTGATCCACAATACCTACAATCGACCGAATCTTTTGTTCAATTTCATGGGCTATTTCTTTATGTTCCTTCAGGTATTCACGCACATTATCTTTGCCTTGGCCGATTTTCTCACCTTTGTAGGCATACCAAGCGCCCGATTTGTCGATGAGCTTATGCAATACACCCAATTCGATAATTTCACTATCACGGGAAATACCTTCGCCATACAGAATATCGAAATCGGCTTGTTTGAACGGCGGAGCTACTTTATTCTTAACCACTTTAACGCGCGTTTCATTGCCAATAACCTCTTCACCTTTTTTGATCGATCCGGTACGGCGAATATCAAGACGGACGGAAGCATAAAATTTTAATGCGTTGCCACCCGTCGTTGTTTCGGGGTTGCCGAACATAACGCCGATTTTCATGCGGATCTGGTTAATGAAAATAACCATGGTATTGCTGCGTTTGATATTGGCGGTCAGTTTGCGCAAAGCTTGTGACATTAATCGTGCTTGCAATCCCATTTGAGGATCACCCATGTCGCCTTCTATTTCTGCGCGTGGCGTGAGCGCGGCGACTGAATCCACCACAACAATATCAACCGACCCAGAACGCACTAGCATGTCGGCTATTTCTAGTGCCTGCTCTCCATTGTCGGGCTGGGAGATCAACAGTTCTTTGACATTGACGCCGATTTTCTGCGCATATTGCGGATCCAATGCATGTTCTGCATCAATAAACGCTGCAGTTCCACCCATTTTTTGCATTTCTGCAATGACTTGTAATGTCAGCGTGGTTTTACCCGAAGATTCAGGTCCATAAATTTCAATGACCCGTCCTCGCGGTAATCCCCCTACACCCAGCGCAATATCAAGTCCCAGCGAACCGGTAGAAACAACCTGTATATCATAGGCAACATCATTTGCGCCCAGTCGCATGATTGAACCTTTACCAAACTGCTTTTCGATTTGGGCTAGCGCAGCATCAAGCGCTTTACTTCTGTTTTCGTCCATGATTTTTCCTGTTAAGAGTCAATCAAATTATCGCATAACCTGCACTGGTTCAACGTAACTTGTTACAAAGTTGTTTAACCCCGAAAAAATTACCGCAGTAAAAAACTCGAGTATCTGGCCAGCCTACGATATAATCGCATGATGTCTTTGAAGTGGCAGATATAAATACGTCACTGCATTCAATAAATTTTAATTGGTAACAAAGGGAGAATAGCTATCCGAGTCATTTTATTAGGTGGCCCTGGTGCAGGGAAAGGCACTCAGGCCAATTATATTAAGGAACATTTTGGTGTTCCACAAATTTCTACAGGCGACATGTTGCGTAGCGCTGTTAAAGCAGGCACTGAATTGGGTGTCATGGCAAAAAAAATAATGGATTCAGGCGGATTGGTTTCTGATGATATTATCATTAATTTAGTCAAAGAGCGTATCGCGCAACCTGATTGTGTAAATGGTTTTTTGTTTGACGGATTTCCACGCACGATCCCACAAGCCGATGCCATGAAAGCGGCCGGTGTCCCGGTTGATTTTGTGGTTGAGATTGATGTTGCAGATGCCGAAATTGTGAAGCGTATGTCGGGCCGTAGAGTCCATCCGGCTTCAGGCCGTACTTATCATGTGGATTTTAATCCACCCAAAGCACATGGCCGGGATGATGTCACCGGGGAGCCACTCATACAACGCGATGACGATAAGGAAGAAACGGTCAGAAAACGACTAGAAGTCTATCATGAGCAAACTGAACCTTTGATTGACTATTATTCAAAGTGGTCGACAAATGGCGAAACAGGTGCGCCACACTATATCAAAATAGCTGGTATAGGTACGGTTGAAGAAATACGTGATCTAATTTTTGCAGCATTAAGGTAAATAAACCAGCCGCATTCTTTGGTTCGAAGAACAAAATTTAAAACTCGGGAAAGCGATGAGTCGCACCTGGGTTTTTGTACGCACAGATGAGTAGGATACCAATAGTTTACTTACGATTTGATCAATTAGGAGAAAAAAATGGCAATTAAAAATGCATTTTATGCCCAGTCCGGTGGCGTTACGGCAGTAATCAACGCTTCGGCGGCGGGTGTTTTAGAAACAGCACGTCAACATACTGATAAAATTGGCAATGTCTATGCAGGTCGCAATGGGATTATCGGTGCGTTGACCGAAGATCTGATTGATACCAATGCTGATTCAGCCGCAGCGATTGCTGCGCTACGTCATACACCATCAGGTGCTTTTGGATCTTGTCGCTACAAATTAAAGAGCTTGGAGCAAAATCGACGAGAATACGAGCGGCTGATCGAAGTATTCAAAGCACATAATATAGGCTATTTCTTTTATAATGGCGGCGGTGATTCTGCGGATACCTGTCTTAAGGTTTCACAACTATCCGACACGCTTGGCTATCCCCTTCAGGCGATTCACGTTCCCAAAACGGTTGATAACGATTTGCCAATCACTGATTGTTGCCCCGGCTTTGGCTCTGTCGCCAAATATATCGCGGTATCTACACGCGAGGCGAGCTTTGATGTAGCCAGCATGTCGAAAACATCAACCAAGGTTTTTGTTCTGGAAGTGATGGGCCGCCACGCAGGATGGATTGCCGCAGCGGGTGGATTGGCTTCGAGTCCGGATTGTGAGATTCCAATTATCATTCTGTTTCCAGAAATTACATTCAACAAAGAAAAGTTTCTTGCCAAAGTGGACCGCTATGTCAAGGAATATGGATATTGTTCAGTTGTCGTATCAGAAGGTGTCAAGGGAGAAGATGGTAATTTTCTTTCCGACCAGGGACTGCGCGATGCCTTTGGCCATGCACAACTAGGCGGTGTTGCACCGGTAGTGGCAAATATCATCAAAGATGGTCTGGGATTAAAATATCATTGGGGTGTGGCTGATTATCTACAGCGTGCTGCACGCCACATTGCGTCAAGAACCGATGTGGAACAAGCTTATGCAATGGGTAAAGCGGCGGTGGAATATGCTATTGCAGGGCACAATTCAGTCATGCCAACGATAGTCCGTGAATCCAATGCACCGTATAGCTGGACGGTGGGTATGGCTAAGCTTGCTAATGTGGCCAATGTCGAAAAAATGATGCCGGCTGATTATATCAGTGAGGATGGATTTGGTATCAGTCAGGCATGTCGCGAATACTTGGCGCCATTAATTGAAGGTGAAGATTATCCACCTTATAAAAATGGATTGCCTGATTATGTGCGGTTAAAGAATGTAGCGGTTGAGAAAAAATTGGGTGAGTTCAAAATTTAAGGAAAAATTTGGATTGGAACTGCCCAGGTGTTGTAATGGAGTCAAACAATAGTGGGCAAGTTTATATAACAATCTAAATTTCATTAATATTTGATACATTCTGGGGACAAGAACAGATAAAATACGTCCTGATTGTATTTAGGTTTTGGATAAGTGAAGTGTTTAATAATGTGGGATTAATTAGGCCAAGATTCCACATATGATTTTGATGGTCTGACTTTAATTGGAGTTCTTTATGGCTAACGGTTTTATTATCGCAATAGGTAGCGCGATTATAGCCCTGATATTCAGTGGTATCTGGATTAGGGGTATTTATGTTCAATCAACTGGTAATCCGCGTATGCAGGAAATTGCTGCTGCTATACAAGAAGGGGCATCTGCATATCTTAAGCGGCAGTACATGACAATTGGTGCCGTGGGTGCAGTTTTATTTGTTGCTCTTGCAATTGCGATCAGTTGGGATACAGCCATTGGCTTTGCTTTGGGTGCTGTGCTCTCTGGTGCTGCCGGTTTTCTTGGTATGAATGTTTCAGTTCAATCGAACGTACGTACAGCGCAAGCTGCGACTGTCGGGTTGAATGAGGCGCTTGCTATTGCCTTCCGCGGCGGCGCCGTCACTGGAATGCTGGTAGTAGGTTTAGGCTTACTGGGTGTTGCCGGTTACTGCGCCACATTATTTGATGGTGCAGATCCCAGCCAACCGATTAGCGATGTGATTAAACCTCTAATCGGTTTTGCATTTGGCGGATCACTAATCTCTATTTTTGCTCGTTTGGGTGGTGGTATTTTCACTAAAGGCGCTGACGTAGGCGCTGATCTAGTCGGGAAAGTAGAAGCCGGTATTCCAGAAGATGATCCACGGAATCCAGCGGTTATTGCCGATAATGTGGGTGATAATGTCGGTGATTGCGCAGGTATGGCTGCTGACTTGTTTGAAACCTATGCGGTAACAATCATCGCCACCATGATTTTGGGCGCCTTACTGTTTTCAGCAAATACCATTGATGCAGTGATTTACCCATTAATGTTAGGCGCCGTTTCCATTATCGCTTCAATTATTGGCTGCTACTACGTCAAGATGCGCGAAGGCGGCAAGATTATGAATGCGCTCTATCGTGGCTTGGCAGTAGCGGGAGGCATCGCTTTATTTGCTTATCTCCCTGTAACTGTTTGGTTCATGGGCGATATGTCTCTTGATATTGATGGCACTGAAGTAGCTGGCGGCATGCTGGTTATGCGTATATTCCTGGCTGCAACGATCGGGCTGGTGCTTACGGGACTCATGGTTGTCATTACTGAGTACTACACTTCAACGGATTATCCACCTGTACAGCATGTTGCTGAAGCATCAACTACCGGGCATGCAACTAATATTATTGCTGGTTTGGGTGTTTCAATGCGTTCAACCGCTGCACCTGTATTGGCTGTTTGTATTAGTATTTTGCTGGCCTATTCTCTAGCAGGCTTATACGGTATTGCTATCGCTGCAACAGCGATGTTATCCATGACGGGCATTATTGTCGCGCTGGATGCATACGGTCCAATTACTGACAATGCTGGCGGTATTGCCGAAATGGCTGAAATGCCAGATTCGGTTCGCGCCATTACTGATCCACTGGATGCTGTTGGCAACACAACCAAAGCAGTTACCAAAGGTTATGCAATTGGTTCTGCTGGCTTAGCCGCTTTGGTATTATTTGCTGATTATACGCATGCATTGGAACATGCTGGACATTCAATAACCTTTGATTTATCCAATCACATGGTCATTATCGGCCTGTTTATCGGCGGTATGATTCCTTATTTATTTGGTGCCATGTCGATGGAAGCTGTCGGACGTGCCGCAAGTTCAGTGGTTATTGAAGTGCGTCGTCAGTTCAAAGAAATTCCTGGCATCATGGAAGGCACAGCCAAGCCTGATTATTCGCGTGCAGTGGATATGCTGACCCAATCAGCTATCAAGGAAATGATGATTCCTTCATTATTGCCTGTACTGATTCCACTTCTAGTGGGCGTGATTCTAGGGCCACAAGCTTTAGGCGGGGTATTGATGGGTTCTATCGTAACCGGTCTGTTTGTTGCAATTTCCATGACAACCGGTGGCGGTGCTTGGGATAACGCGAAGAAATATATCGAAGATGGACACTATGGCGGCAAAGGTAGTGACGCTCACAAAGCATCAGTAACCGGTGATACAGTCGGTGATCCTTATAAAGATACCGCCGGCCCAGCGATTAACCCACTGATCAAGATTATTAACATTGTGGCTTTGTTGATTATTCCACTGCTGTAAATATACTTTTTAAGTTCAAGTAATTTAAAAAGCACACCAGTTTTCTGGTGTGCTTTTTTTATTTGAGGTCTTGTGTTTAAACTAAACTCCATTTTGCAGGGAATGACAACCCGATCGCTACCTTTATTGATATATCTCAGCAGATTATTCCATCCCGAGTTGTCGTCAAGTGGGTGATGAAATCTGATGCACCGAATTGGAAGTATCATCTTCCAGAAAAATCGCCTAAAAGGTTCATGACTTTCAAGTTAATGTTTTGTTCATATCTATCCCTTGTTACTGAAATTCACTAGCAGGCCGTTGAAAAACTATCTGCGTTGCCGCTGCGGTGTTAAAAACAGACTCAGAATGCTCATTTATTAAGTATAAACTGCGCTTTTTCGCCTGTTTTTGCCTTGCATCGGCTGCCTCAAAAACGTTTTTCAACGGCCTGCTAGATAACAAACCAGCAGAACCCAGCAGTACTTCGCCATTTAAAGCCGTCCGGCTACTCTCTATCCTGCAGAATTTTATTTCACTTTTAGTGTGTGAAAACTCACTTAGAATTTTTTTGATGTCATCAATAATGCGCTCACAGATGATTTATTTCTAATAATCAATTTAGTGAGTAAGAATGTTAAGCAATTTAAAGACCGCGCAGATTATTCTGTCTTGGCTATTAGTTATTTCTTTCGTTATTGGTATTTTGATACTTCCTCAGTATGTTTCCGCGGAAGATCTCGATGATGAAGATCCCCCTCAAGATCTAGTATTGAAAGGAGACGGTAAGTGTACGGCATGTCATGATGAAAATAGCGACAATCCAATACTTGCGATTGGAAAAACCAAACACGGAACCATTGCAGACCATCGCACACCCACTTGTACAAGTTGTCATGGCGAAGGCAGTAGTCATGAGGATTCTCCCGACAGAGCGCTTATGCCTGAGCGAACGTTCGGGAAGAAGTCACTTAATCCTGTTGAGGAAAGGAACGGTGCTTGCTTAGCCTGTCATCAAGGCGGCAAACGCATGCATTGGGCGGGAAGCCTTCATGCCAATCGCGATATAGCATGTACCGCCTGTCACCAAATTCATACTGAGCAAGACAAGGTACGCAACAGGATTACTCAGGCAGAAGTATGTTTTGACTGCCATAAAGAGTTGCGTACATTGATTAACCGGCCTTCCAGACACCCCATTCGCGAAGGTAAGGTTATCTGTTCTGATTGTCATAATCCTCACGGTTCTGCGGGTCCCAGCAATATGGTGCGCGATAGCGTCAATGAAACATGCTACAGCTGCCACATGGAGAAACGCGGGCCGTTTGTTTATAACCACCCGCCAGTACAAGAAAACTGTGCAATTTGCCACAATCCTCACGGCACCACTGCGCCGAATTTACTGAGATCACGATCTCCATTCCTGTGTCAAGAGTGTCATGAGCCCAATACGCATCAAGGTAGTTCTGGAACGCTGACAGGCGCATACGCTAGAAACACCTTAGCCAGAGGCTGTTCGAATTGTCATACCCAAGTCCATGGTAGCAATAATCCTCAAAACATTCGTAATGAAAGCATGTTTCAGCGCTAATTCGGAAAAGAAAATGAATATCAGTTTTTTTAGAAGTAAATGTTCTCTATTTACAATGATTGTCGTAATACTCTCACTTGCCGCCGGAACTGTCTGGTCATCTGATAAGGAAAATGATCTGCTTAAAGAGCTCTCCAAACCCAAAAGTACCATCAACTTTGGTACAGGCTACCTATCTAATGATAATGCTCGATTTGGTCAGTACAGTGGTCTACGTAATGAAGGGCCTTATGGTATTTTTAACGTCGATATCGTACGGCGTAATGATGATACAGGCACTTGGCTCAAATTGCTGGGCCGCAATTTGGGGTTGCAAAATCGTGATGTCCGGTTTGAGCATAGTAAACAAGGTAAATGGGGTTATTTCATCGACTATAGCCAGACCCCACGCTACGAGCCCTTTACTGTCAATACGGCTGTCTCAGGGATAGGCACTACCGATCTTCACATCCCAACTTCTTCTACTCCCGGAGATCCGGCTCAACTGAAAACAGAACGGCAATCGATTGGATTTGGCTACAATAAGTTCCTACCGGGAAATCTTGAGTTTCAGCTTCATTTTCGCAATGAAGACAAAGATGGCGCACGTCTTTTTGGGCGTGGCAATCGACTTGGAGAACCCGGCCCAAGGGCCGTTGGAGGTTTTGAATTTATACCTGAACCGATTAATTCAACTACTCGCCAGTTTGGCGCTTCCCTTGACTACGCAGGGAAGCAATTGCAGTTATCAGGCGGATACTATGGCACAATGTATAACAATAAAAACCACCTATTAAATGTTACAGGCGGTAGTGCTGTTGGAGGAATCGACGCACCCAGTGTATTTTCTCCCATCGCACTCGCACCCGATAATCAATCGCATCAGGCTTTTCTATCGGGTGGTTATAGCTTTACACCCACAACACGCGGCACATTTAAAGCAGCTTACACGAGAGCCACGCAAACTGACACGTTTTCCCCATCATTGATTACTGCACCAGGCATTGGATTTAATCTTGGCGGTCGCATTGATACCACTTTGTTACAAGCTGGACTTACAGCCAGGCCTCTTTCAAAGTTATCGATTAATACAAATTTTCGTTTTGAGGACCGCGATGACAAGACGCCCGTATTGTTCTATAACCCAATGGCAGTATTGCTTGATTATAATGAACGTAGTTGGAACGGGTTGAACAATCCAAGATCTTTCAGGACAATTACTAGCAAATTTGAAGCAAGCTACGCCTTGCCGAAAGATTTCCGATTGATTGGCAGCATTGATTATGATCATAGAGACCGAAGTGGTATCGCAACCAATACCAGTCATCGAAGTAGAACGGATGAAATTTCTTATCGTGCTGAATTGCGTCGCTCATTATCTGAAACAATAACCGGCACTATTTCATACATACACAGTAATCGTTTTGGTTCCAATTTCCTGACGAATACCACTGGAACAGGCGATCCTTTCTTCAATCTTATCGCCCCTTTCAATCTAGCGGATCGTACCCGGGATAAAGTTCGCTTAATGGCTAATTGGGAGCCTATTGAACCATTGTCGCTGCAACTATCTGTTGATGAATCATTCGATAATTTTGGCCATCGCGCGGGCTCGGATTTAGGATTGCGAAAAGGCTCTGCACGAAACTATTCACTGGACGCCACATATACCTTCTCAGAAGCATGGCAAGCGACAGCATGGTTCTCTCGGAATGAAACCCATATTGATCAGGCATCTAGGAATCCTATTACAGACAATGGAATTCGTGAGGTCTGGAGTGCGAATCTCCAGGATTTTGGCACTTCTTTCGGGGCAGATATTAATGGCAAATTAACTGAAAAAATTGAAACCGGTGCTAATTTTCTCTATTCAGACTTTACAAACAAGTTTAATCAGAAAGTTTTTCTCGAACCACAAGTTAATAGAGTGCCGAATATTTCAACCCAATACAGTAGTATGAGATTTTATGCAAAATACGATGTACGGAGAAATCTGGGACTTCGCTTAGATTACATTCTTGATCACTTTAAAACAAATGAGTGGACTTGGAATTGGAATTATTCCGACGGAACCAAGCTAACTCAAGATACTAACCAAATGGTCAACTTTGTTTTTCTCTCTGCGTACTATAGTTGGCAGTAACTATGCTTGCCATAGCAAGCAGGGAAGCTCAATAATCAGCCGCACAAACATCTTGCAGATGATTTGGCATGGGGTGTGCTGTGAGGATGGCTAGACTGTAAGCAGATAGTGGATCAGACACTAAAATCATTCTCACTCAATGAGCAATAACAAGAAAATCTCATGGGTTAAAAATTTTCATGAACATTCTCAACCATCTCCGTTAGCTTTGCGATATCAAGAATATGCAGCTCATGGTCTTTGCGCAGAATTAGATTTTCTCTTTCCAGATTATTTAATTCTCGAGTGACTGCTTCACGGTGTGTACTAACCAGATTCGCCAATTCAACATGTGTTGGTACGGGTGAAATAATAACTATATTAGATCCGGTAGTTTGTTTTTTTGCGAGGCGCAGTAGCTCAGCCTGGATACGATTCCGCACAGCCAAGGTACTGAATTCAAAAACACGTTCAGTCAGTCGGCGTATCTGCTCAGTTAATCGCTGCAAAATAGCAAATGCGATCTGCCGGTTGCGATAAATCAGCTCGAGGAAATCAGATGAGGAAATAGACGCTACCAATGAATTTGTTTTAGCGACAACTGTTGCAGAGCGTGAACGACTATCAATCGCTGTTAACTCACCAAATATTTCACCCGCAGGCAGATCGCATAAAATCACTTCATGTCCCGACATCGAATAATAGTGCACACGTATTTCGCCTTGCGTGATAAAGAAAACACTATTGGAATCGTCATGATACCTAACAATCTCCTCTCCAGCTTCATAGCGGCGCCAATGACAAGCTTGAGCGACCACCTCCAGATCTGAGAAAGGCAGGCCTTTAAACTCTTTGATGATTGAAAGTATGGCACAAGCACGTTCGGGTGGAATATTTCTTGTAGTCGTTTTCTCAATCATTAGAAGATCCTTTCAAGCTTAATTGTGAGGATAAGCGTGCAATCAATATTCGATTTAGAAATAACAGACAATTTCCTAATAGCTTATTACGTCAGCAGGCTAGCACATTATTTCTTGAAGACAAAAACTAACGAAGAGATTTTACCATTAAAACCTAAGCTTAGAGGATGAAATTGACTGAGAAGTAGTCAGATTAAATTGTGTGAGTAAGAGTGTATCGGCTGTGAGAAATCTCACACGCAGATTACTACATCCAGCATATGATCGGATTGTGGGTATTTTAGTCTTGTTCGCGAATGCTAAACTAAATTAGCGATAAAAATAGATAGTATTTAGCAGAAACTGGCTACTAATCAGAAATTTTTAGCTAATGATTGTATTGCGTAGCGTTACCAAAAAGGATATTAATACAAAAATTGCTAACCATATCAAAAAGGGAGTACTTCATGTCAGCAGAAACACATTTGCATAAACTGGGAGTTACAATTCAGCAAGCGAGAGATTTTATTAACCTAAATATAGATCACCCCGAAGTTGTTTATGATACCGCTTTCGTTAATGGGGTAACAATATCGATGCTCAGTGAAATTACGAATTATCCAATAAATGTTATTAAAGAGTACTTCGCATCTGTTGGATTGGTTGCCGAAGCGCTTGACGATACAAGCATATTGATTAATTCAGATGATTTAAGAGGCTTCGAGAGTCTTATAGCTTTCAATAACAATTCTGGGATTTTATCGACCGCTTCATTAAGAGAAAAAGTTCAACCATTAATTGATGACGATCCTTTTTTTTATAATCTTACTTTTGATCCTGTAATTCCCATTCAAGATGACGACGGCATATATGATTCAGAGGAATTAGGTGTCAAACATTTAGGTGATATAGCGGCTACTAATGAAAATATAGAATCCCTATTTTATGGCACATTATTGAATATTTACCGAACTCTCGACGAAACTGAATTAAAACAAATAAGTGAAATTAATAACATAGAAGATCGCGATGAATTCAAGGAATTATTTGCCAATTCCTTAGCTAGTGTACCTACTAATAGTATTTGGACTGATGAAACTTTGGCGGATATTGTAGTTAACGAAGCGTATAGTCTTATCAACGATTTTTTGGAAGATGATTTTGTATTCGGAGTGCTAGATCACAGTTTTTTAGGGTCCTCCATAACCTAAAGTAAAGTTTATAAGTTGAGATTGTATTTATTCGTAAGAAAAAATTATTTAGAAATAAACGACCCCGAGGCAAGGCCATGGGGTCGTTAGTAGTTACTGAGAATTCAGCAGTTAATTGTGGAATATCCATTCTGAAGCTTTAGTAACAAGCTGAACTTCTTTTTGTACATGATCGTGCAACAGTTTCACCATTTGAGTTCGTATAAGGACCGGTACAACACATTGCTGCATGTGCATCGCCGCTGCCAGTTGCAACTTGCAACATTAAATTCTCTAGAGAATGATTACTGACTTTCGCAGTATTATTACTCTCTTTCTGATCAGGATCGTAATCAAACGGATGATGTATTTCACTAGAAAACACTTGCACCTCCCCCTTTTTCTTCTCGACTAAAATAATAAAAACATCTTCTATTATTTTAGTTTCTGAACCAATGGTTATTGCTACTGCACCTTTCTCCAGTGCAGGTATTTCAAATTTTGTTGGTTTCAGGCTAGCTACTTTATGCAAAGATTCTTTGGGAAAACCATCTACTAAAATCAATTTTCCAACAATTAGTGTTGATAATATTCCAATTAATACTGAAAATATCAGACTTGAAATTTTTAGAGCTTTCATTTTTTATTCTCGCTTTTTATTAAAAATTTAGAGTTAAACGTACAAAAAATTCTCTTGACGGATTATAACGGGGTGAAAAAGGTTCGGAAACAAAAAAATGCGTATTTCGATAATGAAAATTTGTGTTAAGGAGATTCTTCGCTTCAAAACTTAGCAGTCCTCGTCTTGATGGCAATCTATAACCAACAGATGCATCCAGAAGGAAAAAGTTACTTTTTCCTTCTATCTTTAGATCTTTAGGGTACGTCAAGCCAGGATCAGAAGAATTATCTTCATTTAGTCTTTGAATATTTTGGTTCACAAATGTCCCTGAAAGATTTGCAAACAATCCACTCGGACTAAAATAATTAATTTTTAATGGAACACTCAGTGTTTGAATAATATTTGGGGCAATTCCATTTTTCAAAGAGTCTTCATTTCTAGTGAATTTCTCAAATTGAAATTCACTAGTAAATGACCAATGCGGATTTAACAGTCCATAGAGATACCCGCGATATACCTGCTCTTTCTGTTTTTCAAAGACTGGTGAACCAAGAGATGGAACTTTCAGCTCCCGAAGTGATGCTTCTAAACCGCCCAGAAAATTATTGGTAATATTACCATCTAGGCCAATCCCTTTGCGCTCTGATTTAGTTCCGGTTGGGTCATCAAAGAATTGATTAAAACCAGCCACTTGTGTTGGCTCTATGGTTTGTTGCCCAATCAAGTTAGATTTGATGGTTTCAAACCAGGCAAGGCGTAAGCGCAATTTGTCAACAATATTCCACTGTAATCCAAACTTGGGATCGACTACATTTTCGAGTTTTGAAGAATCGCTTAATTTATAAAAGTTATAACTAAAGCCCAGCGTCGCAGTAATTTCCTGTGGCAATCTCCAATTGGAATACATGTAAATTTTATTATATTGACTTGTTGTTTCTAGTCCAGCAGTTTCAGAATCTGTCTTTCTTCTGGAAAATCCGCCGCCGGAAGTGATGTTAAAATAATTTTCTTTAAATAGGTGCTGTGCCTCTATTTGATAGCTTTGATTTTTTGCGGAATCGAATATAGCTCTCTTATCTAGATCGGGTTGTAGAATATTATCTGATTTGCGATTTGCATATGTAGTCGAAACAATAAAGTCTTGTCGTGAGGAAATTGAATATCTTGCTCCTAAACGTGCAAAATCTTCTTTGAATTTAGTTCTCGCCTCGGTAGAAAAGAAATTCTTATTGAAATCCAGTAATAAATCGCCATGTTCTTTTTCGCGAGTTCGAACCTCAGCTTGAAAGTTAAATTTTGATGTAAACGCATGCTGTATAAATGCATTATATATGTTGTGTTTCTGATCATTGTTTGAACGAAATCCATTGGTTTCATAATGAAATTGGCCCAAACTAATTGAAGTGCGCTCATGGAGTCTAGAAAATACCATTTCATTGCCTAAGGTGCCATTGTTTCCAACAATTCCTGAAGCAACTAGCTGAGGCTTGCTACGTTCCATTAGTGGCGTGAATTCATTGAATCCTGGTGCGGATGGGCCTGTATTGTTAATAATATTGATATCAGCAACCGCCGCATGTGGCTGTACCGGATTGACATTGATTGGCTGTAATAGCTGCGCTTGCAGCAGTTCACTAACACGTGCAACTTCATGACGCGGGATATTGGCGTAGGTGTCAGACAAAAACCGATGTGCAGAATGGTTCGCCGGATCGAGGCTCAAGGACTTGGCAGTTTCCATTACTGCACGTCTTTCAAATCCTAAATTCTCAAAAATTCTTGCCAGGCTTGAGCCTCGAGCCGCTTCATCGCGATCCAACAGGAGTTTGGATCGGTATACCGCACGGTTATCATTCAGTTCAATCGATTTCTGGATATCTTGCAGGGCTTCAATTGGCCGATTCTGCGTTTGTTTTTGAATCGCATCATAAAACCATGGCGTTGGATCTTTGGGGTCACGTTCTTTGGCCAAATCAAACTGAGTACCGGCAAGGGTATATCGTTTCTCCTCAAAGTAGGCTTTACCCAAGTAACTTCGAATCAAAGAATTGGCCGGATCCAGGCTGGCTGCAATTTCCAGTTCTATTCGGCCAGCTTCCAATTCACCTTCGCGTATCAAGGCTAGCCCTAAACCAAGCCTTGGCATCGGATCGGCTTGATCCAGCACAATGGCTTGGGCAAAGATGGTTTTTGCTGTTTTAGTATCGATTTGCAGCAGATGGGCAAAACCTAATATGGTTTGTGTTTTAGCCAGATCAGGATTCAAGTTCACAGCATGCTGCGCTGCATCCAAGGCGCGGTCCAGATCACCTAAAGACATTTGCAATTCGGCGGAGCGTGCCCAGGCAAGCGCATTTTGTGGATCTAGCGTAACTGCTTTTTGTACACTTTCTAATGCTGCTGTGATCTCGAAATGGGCTTGTTGCGTATAGGATAGTGCTAAATGTGCCGCAGCGGAATCTGGATTAAGTGTGATCGCCTTGGTGGCTAGATCGAGCGCTTGATCTTTTTCATTTTGCACTACGGCGATGATCGCAAGCAGTGCATGCGCGTCACTGTTGTCGGGTTCATGTTTGAGTACTTGCTCGATATTCTCTTTTGCTTTATCCGCTTGCCCAACAACTAATAAACGACCTGCTTGATGCAGCTGAGAACTAACACCATTTTTATCTTTGAATTGATCGTCCTGCCAATAATCGAAAACGGCTGGATAATAGAGTGCCCACTGCACGGCATCGGTTGGGTGAATGATAATTTCTTTACGCGGAGCTTGCCCATTGAGTGTAAGGGCTGCTTCGTGATCTTTAAGCAGCAAGCTACCCAGCTCATTACTGGCGGATACTTTGCCTTCATAGACAACAATCCGGGTACTTTCTTCGTGTAAGCCAACAAAGAATTCTGTTCCTTCGACACTCGCGTTGACAAACGGTGTTCTTATTTTAAACGGCTTAGGAGTGCGCGTGATGATGTGGATCGCGCCTTCGAATAAATCCAGTAATGATGTGTCTTTGGTTTCTTGTAATGCAGGAAATGTAATACTTGTCTTTTGGTTGAGCCTTAACATGCTATCGTTACTTAAGCGCAATGCTGCACGACTCTGCGCTCGAGCACGGATCATATCGCCTGCGCAAAGTGTTGTATCCATGCTAGCTTTTTGCCAAATTCTCTCTTGCGCTCGGCGTAGTTCGATAATACCTTGTATGGATACAATCCGAGCTACTTCCAGCTGACAAGCACCGGTCGCATGAGCTTTGCCTATCGATGATCCGAAAAAAGTCGTCGCACAAACCATGAACATTACTGCCGACACTTTTCTGAAGAGTAAGTAAATCGCAATTGCCTTGCATATTTTCATTATTCATTTTTCTTTCCACTCGCTTCTTGAGGTAGCGAATGCTGATTTACTATTTTTAATATGCTAGAAGAACCCAATAATTTGATTAGCTTACTATTTAATTATACAAGTTAAATAGCCTTGTAGCTAGACAGGGTATTTGATATCTATCAAGACCGACGGAAGTATAATTACAGAGTTACTATTTATATGTGAGAATTCTCACACGCAAATAGTTTTTACTTGTTTTTTCACTAATAGATATTATTTGCTGTCGATTCTTGAGGTAGGCCAGGGGCTTGTTGGGGGTTCATCCATGTACCGCAAACACAACGACAGAAAGAATTGCGTTGGACCATCCGTAGGAAACACCTTGAGAATGTCGTAAAAACCTTGACTGGCTTCAATCCACCTCTGTAATTGGTAAGCATTCAATGCGCGCATGAAGATTTCACATAACCACAATTGTTCTTCACTGGCTGATTGCCGATAGGCTACGAGTTCCAATAGTTTTACCGGGATTGTTTTACCCGGTAATATAAAATCACCAAGAGAACGCGTAAGAAAGCCATCCAAGCCATCAGCTACTTCACTCGATAGCAAGATACGTGTTTTGAGAACTTTATTGGCGCCTTGAATTCGATTGGCTGTGTTTACGACATCTCCAATGACGTTGTAACTTCCATCCCCTCTTCTCAGTGACATTTCACCAAAATGCAAACCTATTCTGGTCGGTAATAGTAGCCTACTGTCTGATTGTGATTGGTTGAAACGCTCAACTGCGGCAGCTAAATCAAGGGATGCCTGGCATGCTTTTGTTCGCAGACTGGCATTTTCCGGATCATCAATCCATATCGCCAGCATTGAGTCTGCAATCATATCCATGATGTGCCCATCATGTTGTCGAATTGGATTTTTTAATACATCGCGATATTCATTTATCAATTGACCCAAATCCCTTGAATCCATCAGCTCGGATAATGTGGTGTATCCCGCCACATCCGTGGTTAAGCAGGGGCTGCAAATGCCTTGTTCATCTTTGTTTCCTAATATTCTTTCTACGGTTCTGTTGGGATAAGAAGAGCCTAATGATTTTCTGATTTCCGCTAGTTGTATCTCGAGTTGCTTACTTTTCTTTTTTTCTAAGTGATGCTTTTGTATTTCTGCCAAGATAAAAGCAAACAGTATTTGTGAAAGTGGAATCATTACAGGTGACCAAATAGCGGCTTCCTTAAACAGGTAGTATGCGCAGAAAGTGTAAATCGATATGACAAAAATACCCAGTACAATAGATTCCCGGGTAGACAAAATCAGGAAAACAATTCCCATCACAAAACCAAGCAGAAATAAAATGCCTAGAGCACCCGAAAGTGGTAAAGGCCTGATAGGCTTGTTCTCCAATAAATTGGCAAAAGCCGTTGCAGCAATCTCGACGCCGCTTATGAAAAGGCCGTCTGGATTTGAGAATACCGTATGATAATCATCTCGCACGATATCTTGCTCGGGCTGCGTGGCACCTGAAAATCCGACAAAAACAACTTTATCCTTGAAATCGATCCCTTCCGGTAGATTTTTAGCAATTTTATTTTCATGAAGCTTTGATACTTGATAATAAGGTACTGTGGTAATACTGCGTGGCGGTCCATAGAAATTTAGGTAGTTCTTTTCGTGACCTGAATATAAATTTAATAACGAAGTGACCATCTTCTTTTCGGTGAGATTCATATTTGAATCACGATTGAGCTCGGCTTGTATCTTTTGAGTTATTTGTGGCCGATTAATGAATATATGGCGCAGTGTTAATATCAAATCCTCGATATCGCCATCTTTCGCATGAGAAGGTAATTGTTCGGTTATTGTTGGATCTGCTGCTTGTAGTAAGCGAACAAAATCGTCGTATATTGGCAAGGTGAAAATTTGTAGCACGATGACTGGTGCCGTGGGAATATCTCCAGCACTCGCTTTAAAAGTCCAATAATCATTGACTCGTTCTGCTTTAGGTAATGGAAAAGGTGCACGAGCTTCGGCAGCATCTGCAATGATTGGCAGGAGGGGGGCGGGGCCTTCTTCAAAAAGGCGATTTTGTGTTTGCTCATCGTCTATGAGTAATCCGGTATCTCGATAAACCAATCGTTCAATTAATACGACATTTCCCGCCGCTTTTATCGCATGTGCTAGCTTCTTGTCGTTCTCTGGTATCACGCTGGGCGTGTCAAAAATAAGATCAAAAATGATGACTCGCGCACCCACCTCGGTAAGCTTATCAATCAGGCTGGCATGTAAGTCGCGTGGCCATAGTCGCGGTGTAATCGGTAAATCCAATTGGGTGGCAGAAGGCTGATCAATCGCAACAACAATTACATCATCGGGCGAAGTAACCACACCGCGCAAGTGAAATAGCCAGTTTAAGCCAAATTTTTCTTCAAGCGCTAACCCGAGCGGCAATAGGTATACAAGCACACCGAATAAACCGATAAAACTACCTAAAAGTAGCTGCTTTAACCATTTTGCCATGTTGGTGTTCCGGACCTACTGAAACAAGATTGATAGAAACGATTTTTGAGGCATTCAAAATAGCTTGAAATCATAATCCTGAGAACGGTTTTTAGGACTACACGGTTTTCATTATAGCAGCCAGAAAGACCAGCACTTAGATTCTCATATCAATTACACATGTCTGAATACTGGTAGCATCTAATTTTTAAAATGCACCTCTAATTCCTGCAACGATAGCTCGTCCCGGCAGCGGTGCGGTATCTTTCAGAAACGAGGTATGTACACGCATGTCGCTATCCAACAAATTTCTGCCCTGCAGGAAAAGTGTATAGTGAGCGGATTTGGATAGTTTCATGTGATAGCCCATTTCGGCATTCATCAGCGTGTAGCCGGACGTTTCAGTTTCCAATACGGCTACGCGATCCTGGCGAGTTACCCGTGTGAGGTTAAAATTGGCTTGCCAAGCATTTTTCCTGTAATCCAGATCAAAGCCGAAGCGTTGTGGAGTCATACGTGGAATACTGCCGTTATCCTTTAGCTTGCCGTACACGATATCAGTAAATAGCCGCAGATTAAGCGTATCGGGTAATAATGCAACAATAGCTTCGGCTTCCACACCGTAAAATTTTGCACGTGTTTGTGAAAAATCCTGAACCAGAAAAGCGCCATGCCTATCCAATAGGCCTTCATCATTAACCCTGTCCGCGAAGCCATCGCGATTGCTATCGCGACTTTGCTGGAAGATATAATCATTGATGTAGTTATAGAATAAATTTACTTTTCCGGTGATCGTACCCGTGGTTTTTTGCAGTGCAATGTCAAAATTATTCGAAGTTTCTTTTCTCAAGGCTTGATCCCCTTGCTCAAAAGTATTGGTGGCTACATGCTTACCGTTGGCATACAGTGCGACAGTATTCGGGGCACGTTGTCCGCGCGTGGCAGTCAAATCGATCTGATAACCATCCATAAATTTCCAGGCACTTCCTGCGGATACGCTATACAGATTAAAGTCACGTGTTTGAAGCAGCGCGGCTTGCGGGTTATGAGCGGTATGTTCAAACCGTCCGCCCACTTCAAATCGCCATTGCTGCCATTCACGCTTTTCAAGCATAAATAATCCAGCCGATTGCGAGAGACTCGATGGCACGAAAGCTTCTTCACCTTTAGCGGAAAAATTTCGGTTTTGTAGTTGAATGCCCATGACGCCTTGCCACTGAGCGATGGGGGAATGAATGAGTTCGGCTCGGCTATCCAATTCATTATTTTTAAAACGGCTGCCAGCATCACCACTTTGTTCGAGCTCCTTGTGCTGGTAATCATTATAATTAAAGCGCATCTTGAGTTGCTGGAATCCTTTTAACGGGTTATCCAGATCACCAGCCAAACCATAGCGAGTCTGATTCATGTCAATTTTTGCACCTTCCGGTCCGGGAATACCGTAAAAATTTTCCATCCTTGAAACCGACATGCCCACAAAGCCGCGCTCGCCGATATAGGAACTGCCCACCGATAAATTACTCGAATCGATGGCACTATTTCTGACAAAACCAATTTCACTGTTTGGATCATTGGGATTCGCACGCCCGGGGATATGAACATCATTGGTTTTTCTTTTGGCGCCTTCAATATTCCAGGACATTCTGCCCAAGCTTCCTGATGCATTGAGCGCACCATTGCGTTCTTCCAGAGCAGAATTGAAGCGTCCTTCAAAGTTTGCTTGTGGTGTCTTAAACAAGCGATCAGGTATGCGATCGTTGACGACATTCACCACGCCGCCGGACACACCGCTGCCGTATAACAATGTGGATGGTCCGCGTAGTATTTCGATGCGTGACGCATTTAAGGTTTCAGTTGCCACGGCATGATCCGGGCTAATGATCGACAGATCACCCGTACCAACGCCATTTTCTAGAACCTGTACACGAGGCCCGTCCTGTCCTCGAATAATTGGGCGGCCAGCACCTGGTCCAAAGCTACTAGACGTTACTCCCAGTTCATGCGATAGCGTATCGCCCAGATTGGTTTCACGTTTCCGGCGCAGGCGATCGCCTTGCAATACAATATCAGCCTTGACTCCAGACGATTCAGCTGAGCTTGCGTTCGGCGCAGTAATTTGGACACTCGGTAACTCGACGTTCTTATTGACGCTTTGTGCATGACTATTGGATATTTCCAGCAGGGAAAATACCAAGATAACTGCCACTGTTTGAGATGCCTTGCCTTTATACAACCCGGCAGCATTATTTAATTTATGATTAGAACAATCCATGCAGCTTTCCTAATTAAATAGGGTGTTTGGTGTGCAACTGAGTTGCACCAATGAGACTGATCGATCACAAGCAATCAATACAAGTCAAGACAATCAATAGACTGTTTAGCGACTGATACAGATCAGGATTAACCGTTTAATAAATCAGATGGAATGAAACAGGAGGTGCACGTGAATGATAGGAAAGGGTTTTGTTATCAGAATGATGTCTGACTGTCAGTAATGACAAGCGGTGACGTGCTATCGGGCCACAAAGGGCTAGCCCAGAAGCAACTAAAAAGATATTGAGTGCAGTAAGCGCAAGACAATCCAAACAGATTTCATCGAGATCAGCGCCATCATCAGTCCCGGTTTCAGTAACATCGAGCACATCGGCCTGTGCGAAATGTGTGAAAGCGTGTGCCATCGAAAAGATCGGCACAGACAATAATGCTAACGTCAAAATCAGAAATAAGCTTTTGCGTATCATTGGAAATTCAAAGTGGTTTTCTAACCATATAAAATCACTCGACCTTTTTTTGTGAAGTGAATTTTTTAACTACAATCGGCACAAAGGCCTTTTACCGTTAGCTCAATTTCTTGAAATCGGTAGCCAGCCGGTAAAGGCCAGCTTCGCTCAATCGGCAAATCATCCAGGCAGATCATCTGTGCACAGCGGGTACATTTGAAATGTGCATGTTGATGTGTATGCAATTCCCGGTTGGCATGATAACGCCAAGCCCGGTCGTCACTGGTTACTTTGTGGATCAGATTTTTATCGGCAAGCCATTCCAGCGCGCGATATAAAGTCACTCGATCCAGTTGCAAAGTTTGCGGCAAACGCTGTTCAATTTCCCGGTGCGTAATTGCTTGCTGTTCCGCCAGCAAAACAGACAGTATTCTAATTCGGCCTACCGTAACCCGGCCACCGCTGTGCCGGATCAACTCCTCAGCGGTTCTGTGAAGCTTATTAAACATAAACATACTTAAATAAACGCAACAATGTTGCAATGATTGTAATGGAGTCATCCTGTTGATGCAATAAGCGACTTGTTTTTCTATACAGAGCGCAAATAAGCTGTTCGGATTGGTAACAAATGATGTGGCCAGTTTAACCGCATGGCAAAAATCTCGGGGGCAAGCCATTATGATTGGCAATTTCAGCAAGTGATGGATTCCAATCAGCCACGTTGATGAGGGACTTGAATATTTGCAGATTTTATTTGTCAAAACTGGAAATCATTTATAATGAAACGACATGAAAGCACGTAACTACAAATGGCTATTGGTTTTTTTTATGCTGTGGCTGCCGTTGCAAGGCGCTACGGCGGCTGTTTTATCAGTGTGTGTGCAGGAAAAAAGCTTCCCAAGTCATCATGAGAAATCTACGGTAACCATCGATAGCCATCATCACGATGCTTGTCATAAGCAAACAGCAGATAATACAACCGATCATTTGTTAGCCAGCTTGCCATGCAACGATACCGCTTGTGACGCATATAGCAATACGCCGATTCTGTCGGGCTATACTGCGCCAGTACTCACTAATCACACTTCCGCCATTACTTCATTACATTCCAGTTTTATTTCATTTGTACCCGAACAGCCGCAACGCCCACCTCTAACCGCCCAATCCTAATTGTTTGCGCGTAAGCGCGAGTAGAGGGTTATTAAGCGAGACGCAGTACACCAAGGTAGCATTGGCGAACTGGCGAACTATGCACGCTAACCCTATTCGATAACCTGCCGGCAGGTTTTCTGCCATGGCAGTATCATTGATTACGGTTTGGAGGCATTGATGTATTTAATATTTTTTGTTCAAATCCAATCGACTACTATGATTCGTGCAGGAGTGATCGCATTAATAGGGACAATCACCGCGATAACCGCTCAAGCACAAGAATCTCGTTCGATTATTTTCTCAAAGTCAGTTGAAAGAGCAACCGAGGACGCGCTTCTGGTGCATAACACCCCGCTGTTATCTGAATTGATCGCGGAAACACTGAAAAATAATCCAGAAATCCGGGCTGCGGCTCAGGAACATCAAGCCGCACAGCAAAGGGTCGCACCGGCAGGTGCATTGGACGATCCGCAAGTTGAAATCGGTGTGTTGTATATGCCGATTGCCGCATCGCCTTTTCGTACCGAAGATATGACGATGAAAATGATCGGGTTGGCGCAGGCATTGCCTTTTCCGGGCAAGCGCGATTTGCGCGAGGCGGTAGCCAGCAAGGATGCAGAGGCGATCGAGTATGGTTATCAGGAAACCATCAATCGTATCGTGCATGACCTCAAAACCGCCTATTTCGATCTCGGACTCACGCTCGAACTGATCAAGCTGGTGGAAAAGAATAAGCAAACCCTCGAACATTTCTTGCGTATTGCGGAAGAACGCTATCAAGTCGGGCAAGGCACTCAAGCCGATGTACTGAAAGCGCAAACCCAAGTATCACGGATTGTAGATCGCTTGATCGGCTTAGCACGTGAGCAGTCGATGTTTGAAGCGAATTTGTTGCGTGCGCTTGGCCGCAGCATGGGCAACAAAGCGCCAGTGCCTTTACTGGTAAAACCTTATCAGGAACCAGCCTTAAAACTCGAAGCATTGTACGAATCAGCTTTAGTCCAGCGCCCGCGTTTGCTGGCATTGCAAAGTATGATTGCGCGCAGCGACAAGGTGTTGGATCTGGCGCAAAAAGATTATTACCCTGACTTCACTCCTCGTTTGATGTACGGACAACGAGAAAGCCGGTTGGACGGCACGGGCCGTGCCGATGAGGTCAGTCTTACTGTGACCATGAACTTGCCGGTATGGCGCAAAAGCAAATTGGAACCGCGCGTATCGGAAGCATTGGCGTTGCGTGATCAAGCACTGAGCTTGCACCAGTCGCAAATCAACGAGATTGCCGCTGCCTTGCGGCAACAACTCGCCGTTGCCGAGCAAAGCTACAAATCAGCACAGCTTTATCAATCGACTATCCTGCCTCAAGCGCGGCTGACCGTTGAATCGTCATTGTCAGCGTACAAGGTGAATCGCGTTGATTTTCTGACCTTGCTGGATAACCAAATGACCGTGTTCGATTACGAAACCAGCTTAGTTACTGCAATCGCAAGTTACCACAAGGCGCTGGCGGAAATCGAGTTGTTGGTCGGCAAGCGCCATGATGAACACAGATGATGGAGTTTCCCATGAAATCAATCGTTAAATTATTGTTGCTAGCTTTAACAGTGATCGCCTTGATGTCCACTGGTTATTGGTGGGGCAGCTCGCAATCGCAAAAATTTGCATATGGCGATACAGTCCAAACGAAAAAAACCAAGAAAATTTTGTATTATCGCAACCCGATGGGCTTGCCCGATACTTCGCCGGTACCCAAAAAAGATTCGATGGGAATGGATTATCTGCCGGTTTATGACAGCGACGAATCTCTTTCGGATCAGAGCGTCGTGACCATCAGCACGGAAAAAGTGCAGAAGCTGGGCGTTCGCTCAGAGGCGGCAATATTGCGTGAGCTAATACGTACTGTGCGGGCGGTAGCGACCGTTCAGATTGATGAGCGCAAACAATACACCGTGGTGACTAAGTTTGAAGGCTGGATTCACCGGCTGTATGTGAACACTACAGGGCAAACAGTAAAAAAAGGCGATGCCTTGATGGATGTCTACAGCCCTGAGCTGATTACCGCGCAACAGGAATACCTGATTGCGGTAAGAGGGCTGCAATCCGTTGCCGACAGCGATCCGGACGTGCGTGCTGCCATGCAACGACTAATTGCTGGCGCATTGCAGAAACTGCGCAATTGGGACATTGCAGAAGCTGAATTGCGGCGTCTGCAGCAAACCGGTGAAGTTCAGCAATACATGACGTTACGCGCAAAAGTCGATGGTGTGGTTTTGGAAAAGCAGGCAGTCATGGGGCAACGCTTTATGCCGGGAGAAATGCTTTATCAAATCGCGGATTTGTCGAGTGTTTGGATGCTGGCCGATGTATTCGAACAGGATCTCGGCCTCATTCATCCGGGTCAGTTGGCTACTGTTCGAATAGATGCTTATCCCGATAAAGTCTTCAACGGTGAAGTGGCATTTATATACCCGGCGGTGACACCCGAGACGCGCACAGCCATCGTACGTATTATTCTTGCCAATCCCGATGGTCTGCTAAAGCCTGCCATGTATGCGCACGTCGAATTTGCTTCGATTCACAGCAAAGACAAAGTGTTAACGGTACCTGATTCCGCAGTCCTGGATACCGGTACCCGCCGGGTGGTATTGATCGATCTCGGTGCAGGCCGCTTTGAACCGCGCACGGTGAAACTCGGCATGCATGCCGATGGGTACGCCGAAGTACTGGGCGGACTGCGAGCAGGGGAAGCTGTGGTGGTCAAGGCGAATTTTCTGATCGATGCGGAAAGCAATTTCAAGAATGCATTAAGTGGATTTGGACAAAACCATCAAGAAACAATGACCAGTGAACAGCCTGCCAGCGCTTCCCGCATGATCCATCGCGGCGAGGGGACGATCAAAGCCATTGATTTAGCGCATGCGACGGTCACACTTGCGCATGGTTCGATTGAAAGTCTTCAGTGGCCTGCCATGACGATGGACTTTCGCTTTCTGGAACCGGCTTTACTTCAATCATTCAAGCCGGGTCAGCAAATTAGCTTTGAGATGGCGGAAGAATCCGCCGGTGAATTTGTGTTGGTGCGCATGGAAGCAGCCGGCGGTGCGCACAATCACAGGAGGCATTGACATGCTCAGGTACATTATTGAATGGTCGATCCGGCATGTTTTTCTGGTGCTGTTAAGCACAGCTTTTATTGTTGGCTGGGGAATATACGCCGTATGGAAGATGCCGGTCGACGCGATTCCCGATTTATCCGATGTGCAGGTCATTATTTATACGGAATATCCTGGACAAGCACCGCAGGTGGTCGAGGACCAGGTGACCTATCCGCTCACCACTGCCATGCTCGCCGTGCCCCGGTCAAAAGTGGTGCGTGGCCAGTCTGCATTTGGGGTTTCATTTATTTATGTCATTTTTGAAGATGGTACGGATATTTACTGGGCGCGATCGCGAGTACTGGAATATTTGAACTTTGCGGCAAACCAGCTACTTCGAGATGTGCGGCCTGCGCTTGGTCCGGATGCAACCGGAGTCGGGTGGCTTTATCAATATGTTGTTACCGCTAAGGATCGCACCCTGGATGAATTGCGCACCATTCAGGACTGGTTCTTGCGTTACCAACTAACCACCACGCACGGAATATCGGAAGTCGCCAGCGTCGGTGGATTTGTAAAAACCTACCAAATCACGGTCGATCCACGCCGCCTGCAAGCCTACGATATATCACTGAAAAGAATCACTGAAGTCATCACCGCCAGCAATCGAGATGTCGGCGGGCGCGTTATTGAATTGGCGGAAACGGAATATATGGTGCGTGGCCGGGGTTACCTGCGCGGCATTAGTGATCTGGAGAATCTGGTGGTCAGAGCGCATATCGGCAAGCCCGTCTTGTTACGGGATATCGCCCGGGTGGAGTTGATCCCCGGAGAACGCCGCGGCATTACGGAGCTGAATGGCGAGGGGGAAGCCGTTTCCGGCATCGCGGTGGCGCGCTATGGTGAAAATGGCCTGGATGTGATTCATGCTCTCGAAGCAAAAATTGACGAAATCAAATCCGGCTTGCCGGCGGATGTCTCGATTGAATCCATTTACAATCGTTCTGAGCTGATTCACCGCGCCATTACGACGCTGAAAGAAGTATTTATCGAGCAAATCGTCATCGTGGCGCTGGTTTGCGTGGTATTCCTGATGCATGTGCGTAGCGCGCTGGTGGCGATTATCATGTTGCCGGTCGGCGTGCTGATTGCTTTCATCGCCATGGCGCAGCTTGGGATCAATTCCAATATCATGAGTCTGGCCGGGATTGCGTTGGCGATTGCGGAAATGACCGATGCCGCGATCGTCATGGTGGAAAATTCGCATAAACATCTGGCACGTCTCAGGCCGGGAGAGTCGCGCACGAATGCGGTGATCGCTGCCTGCAAGGAAGTCGGCCCATCCTTATTTTTCAGCTTGCTGATTATTACTGTGTCGTTTCTTCCGGTATTTGCATTGGAAGCGCAGGAAGGCCGCATGTTCCAGCCGCTTGCTTACACCAAAACATTTGCCATGGCGGGTGCAGCGATTCTGTCGATTACGCTGGTTCCGGTGTTGATACTGCTGCTGATACGCGGTCGTATCCCGCGTGAGGAAGATAATCGGCTGGGCCGTTTCATGATTCGATGGTATCAGCCGATTGTGACCGGGGTGATGCGCTGGAAAAAATCCATACTGGTAATCGCATTTGGCGTGCTGGTTGCCACCGCTTATCCGGCCATGAAATTGGGCACGGAATTCATGCCGACATTGAACGAAGGCACGCTGTTGTATATGCCGGTCACGTTACCGGGCATTTCGGTGACCAAAGCAGCGGAAACGATGCAAACGCAAAATAAAATCATCATGACTTTCCCAGAAGTCGCTTCGGTATTCGGTAAAGCTGGGCGCGCCGATACTGCCACTGACCCGGCGCCATTGGAAATGACCGAAACCATCATCAACCTGAAACCGGAAAACAAATGGCGCACGGGTATGACGATCGACAACCTGATCGCCGAGCTCGATCAGGCGTTGCAAATCCCTGGTGTCGCGAACGCCTGGACCATGCCGATCAAGAACCGCACCGACATGCTGGCGACCGGCATCCGCACACCGGTCGGCATCAAAGTGTTCGGCAGCAATCTGGATGAGATCGAAACCATTGCCCGGAAGATCGAAGCCGTGGTGAAAACAGTGCCGGGTACCGCCAGCGCCTATGCCGAGCGCATTACCGGCGGCTATTACCTGGATATTGAACCGGATCGTCTGGCGTTGGCGCGCTATGGACTGGCGGTCGGTGATTTGCTCGAGGTTATTTCGGTCGCATTGGGTGGGCAAGTGATTACCACCACGGTCGAGGGCCGTGAGCGCTTTGACGTGGCGATCCGCTATCCACGCGAACTGCGCAGCGATCCGCAAGCCATCGCCACGCAAGTACTGGTTCCCGCGATGGGCGGCACGATGATTCCGCTGGGTCAATTGGCGCAAGTCAAGCTGGTGCAGGGGCCGCCAAGTATTCGCACGGAAAATGCGCTGTTGTCTGCATACATCTTCGTCGACATCCGCGACCGCGATATCGGCGGTTATATTGCCGATGCGCAACAAGCCGTGCGCGATCAAGTGCAATTTCCGCCGGGGTACTATGCGACCTGGAGCGGGCAGTTTGAATATATGCAACGCGCGACTGAGAAATTGAAACTGGTCGTGCCGCTTACCATTTTGATGGTGTTCTTGCTGGTGTACTTAAATTTCGGCCGATTGACCGAAACGCTGATTGTCATGCTATCGGTGCCTTTTTCGCTGGTTGGCGGCATTTGGCTGATGTATTGGCTGGAATACAACCTGAGCATCGCCGCAGTGGTCGGCTTCATTGGCCTGATCGGCATTGCCGCGGAATCCGGCATGGTCATGCTGGTGTTTATCGACCAGTCGCTCAGCACAATCTCCCGTCAGCGCAAAGCACTCGCGGAAAAAGTAACGCTGACAGATCTGTACGAGGCCGTTGTGCAAGGCGCGGTTTATCGAATACGCCCGGTCATGATGACCATCGTCGGCAGCGTGGTTGGCTTGCTGCCGGTCATGCTCAGTACTGGAACCGGCTCTGAAGTCATGCGCCGCATCGCCGCCCCGATGGTGGGCGGCATGGTTTCCGCGACGATCCTGACACTGATCATTTTTCCGGCGGTGTATGCGGTGGTGAAGGGGATTTCGATACAGCGTGCGCTGAAGAATGGCTAGACCAGGGCCATAGTCAGCCAGCGACTCTGTATTCAGCCAGCAAGTCATCCATGTCTTCGCTCACGCCATAGCCGAGATTGTCGTGACTGGCGCGGCGAACACCGTCCAGCCGCATCCATAGCGGATCGCGTTGTGTCTCAGGCAAAGCAGCGATGGCTTTGAGCGCTTGCTCGAACATTCGCACCAGCGCATCCAAATAACTCTCATCTTCAATGCCGATATTGCTGCTAAAACCGGTTACGCACTCGCAATAATGCACCATCAACTCAGCCAGCCCTTCCGCCTGACCGATCGCTTTCTTGTAATCGCTAATCGCTTTCTTCGCTTTGGCCACTGAGTAGTCTTGATTCTTAAGGATATCAGGCCACAGCCAACGACTAATGATTGCTTTGTAGGGCTTCAATACATCACCGCCCAGATTAAAACGGGCGTGCAGAAAAATCTGGTTGTCCTTATTTGCCGCATACAAATCGTGTACCAAATCCAGCAATCCCTCCCGGTCAAAATTCACCAGCTTTCCTTTTACATCACTCCAGGCCGGGCCTGTCTTTTTAGCCGCCATTATTTTGTCCCCTCTTTTTTACAATAGGGTTTATTTTATGATAATTTCCACTTGTTTTTGTCTTGCAGTGATGGCTTTGAATAGATTTTTCAAGGATTGTCTACCGATATGCATGCGGCAATGCACCCAAAACTTCGACCGGATAGCGCCGCAAGCGCTGCGTGGCCGGGTCGATGGTGCTGATATGTAAATAGCGCCAGGCTTGCGGGCTGTTGTCGATCACGTAGCTATCGGCATGCCAGCTTGCCCATTGCTGTTCGGGCAAATGTATCAAAGCATGCAACCACGCATTCCTTTCCACAGACCAGATTCGAACTGTGCAATCAGCCGAAGCAGAAGCGATGAACTTACTATCCGGAGAGAAAGCACAATAATAAACTGGGTTTGTATGCCCCTCAAAGGTATGCAGCAATCGCCCAGACAGCACATCCCATAATTTGACAGTGAAGTCATGGGAAGCTGAGGCAATGAACTTACCATCGGGAGAAAAAGCGCTATGATTAACAGTGGCCATATGCCCTTCGCAGGAATGCAGTAAATGCCCTGACACGGCATCCCACAGATTGACGGTGTTGTCACCGGAAGCGGAAGCTATTAATCTGCCGTCGGGAGAAAAGACGCAATGATAAACATCAATCATATTTCCCTCGCAGGAATACAAGAGATGTCCTGATAGAGTATCCCAAACTTTGACTGTGCCATCGAGGGAAGCGGATGCTATTAACTTGCCATCGGGTGAGAAAGCGCAACAAGTGACACCGTATTCATGTCCTTCAAAAGAGTGGAGTAGATGCCCTGAAAAAACATCCCACAGTTTAATAGTTTTATCAAGGGAAACTGAAGCTATGAATCTCCCATCGGGAGAAAAGGTGCAATTATTAATTATTCCCGTATGTCCTTCACATGTATGCAGTAAATGCTCAGACTGTATATCGAGTATTTTAATATTCTTAGAGCTATTGGAAGCAAAGGCAAAATGCTTGCCATCGGGAGAAGTAGCGTAATGATTATAAAAACAGAAATGACTGGTTGTAGTGCAGCCATCACCGGAATGCAGTAAATGCCCTGACTGTGCATCCCACAATTTGATGGTGTTGTCACCGGAAGCGGAAGAAACGAACTTACCGTCAGAGGAAAAAGCGCAATGATAAACCAAACTCGAATAATTGCCACATGAATGCAGCAATTGCCCGGATAGCGCACTCCATAATTTGATAGTGTTGCCAGCAGAAGTAGAAGCGACAAGCTTGCCGTCAGGGGAAAAGGCGCAATGCCAAACTGAATCTGCATTCCCTTCGCAGGAATGCAGCAATCGTCCAGACTGCACATCCCACAATTTGACAGTTTTATCGCCAGAAGCGGAAGCGATCATCTCTCCATTCGGAGAAAAGATACAATGATTAACACCTGATATGTGTTCGTTGCATGAATGAAGCAAAAGGCCCGATTGGGAATCCCATAATTTAATTGTTTTGTCATGAGAAGCAGAAGCAATCATCTCACCATCTGGAGAAAAAACACAATACCGAACGTTATCTTCATGTTCGTCTAAGGAATGAAGAAAATTACCAGTTAGCGCATCCCATAATTTAATAGTAAAGTCATCGGAAGCGGAAGCAATCAATTTTCCGTCTGGAGAAAAGGTGCAATGATTAACTTGCCTAGTATGTCTATCACAGGAATGCAGTAATAGACCTGTCAATGCATCCCATACTTTGACAGTTCTATCGTGCGACACTGAAGCAATCAATTTTCCATCCGGTGAAAAAGTACAATAGTCAACCTGACCTGTATGACCATTACAGGAATGGAGCAATTGGCCCGTCAACGCATCCCATACTTTGACACTGTTATCCTGAGATGCTGAAGCAATGAATTTACCATCTGGAGAAAAGGTACAGTGATAAATATAGCTCGTATGTCCATTGCAGGAATAAAGCAATTGCCCTGACAATACACTCCATAATTTAATAGTTTTGTCACCGGATGCGGAAGCAATAAGCTTTCCATCAGGAGAAATATCGCAATTGCTAACTGCATTCGTATGCCCATCGCAGGAATGCAACAAACGTCCTGAACTGGCATCCCATAATTTAACGGTGTAGTCATTTGCAGAAGAAACAATAAGCCCGCCATCGGGAGAAAAAGTGCAACTACTAACCGGATTCGTATGCCCATGTGGGGGAATTAGATCGAACCTATGTGCACTGAAGGGCACAGTGTTTTCAAGAGATTGTGCGGTAGAAACAATGTTCCTCAACTGATTTTGAATTTGCTGCGATACGGTTTCGCTGCCAGGGCAGTCGATCCAGTCACTATCGTGCAGCACCGCTTCAGTGAAATCGCCGTGCTGTACGTTGCTGCGGCGGAAAACCGCACCGGTCAGATTGGCTTGCTCGAAGCGGGATTGCGGCAAATGGCAGTGTTGCCATTCGGCGCGCAAGGCATCGACGCGGGAGAAATCTGCCTGTGGCAGATTGACCGCTGCAAAGCGGCAATGGCGCAGGCAACTGCCGCTGAAATTGGCATGTTGCAAATTAAGCGGTTTGCCGGGCTGTCCACGAATTTCCCAGTGTTCCAGATTTTGGTTGATCAACTGAATCGCGGCCGGTTGCGGCAGTGACAATCCAGCTTCTATGGCCAGCAAATAAAAGCGAAACGCCATCAATGTAGCGTGTTGCCGGTCGGTTTCGAGCAGCGATTTCAGTGTATTGCCGCATATCGGACCGCAGCCCAATTCCAGCAGTTGCAGCAGAAACGCCAGTGTTTCCTGTGATGCCATCGGCATGTTCCAGCGCTCCGGCGCATTGTCTTTCAACCCCCTGAACAGATGGCAAGCGAGAAAATATTCCTGGATCGACGTGTGCGAGAAACGGAACGAATTTTCTTCCTCGCGCACGATGAACGTCGCGGTGCGGAGGTCTTCGCGCAATACTTCGAGCTCGGTGTTTTTATATTCGAACTGCCAGCGCGGATTGGCCAGAAATGTATCGGTGAGCCAATTTTCCAGCATGTCCACGGTCCATTGCTTTTGCCCGCTTTGCCACATCGCCGCGGCAAGCTGTTCCATCAATTGTGGTTTGTGATCAATGCTAAATTGGTGCTTGCCGTCGTCGCGGTGCAGCCATTCCTGCGTCATCATGTGATACAGCGTGACACCGCGTACTGTTTCGCCGCGTAGTTGCTTTTGCTCCAGTTCCGGGATATGCCGCACAATCATTTGTAACGTGACCGGACGTTGCGCCATTTCGGGCAGGTTGTGAATGGTCTTGATCAGATCGAGCACGCGCTGATTGTCCCTGTGCGGGAAATTTTTGTCCAGATAAGCGCGAATCTGTTCATCGGTGAATGGCAGCAAGATGCAGGCCTGGTAGCGTTTTGGATCGATATCGTCGCGTCCTTCGCCGGTCAAGAAACTGTTTTGCTGCCAAACGTCGCGGAAATAATGCGAGCGGCACGACAGCAGCATCTTGCCAGTGCGTTTAGCAGCTTTGGAATCACCATCCGGTTGCGTTTTATCGCGGTCGATCACCGCAGGCGGAAGAATGCGCCACAGTTCGCGGATGAAAGCTTTGCCTTGCGTGGATTTTAAATGCACCAGCACTTCATCCAAACCATCGAAAATGATCAGCGCGTTTTCTTGCTGCACCAAGCGGAAAATCGTTTGGTGATCGAAACTTAACTTGCTTGTGCCGCTTTGCCAGTTTTTTTGCAGGCTGCGATCGAGAATGCTGTGTAACGGAGGAATGTTTTCCTGCTCTTCTTTGGTCAGTTGCACATCGCGCAAATCGATATAAATGACTTGCGGCAGCTTGCGATCCGATTCGCGGCGCTCGGACAGAGTCACAGCCAGCATTTTGCAGTTGGTAGTTTTGCCGATGCCAATTTCGCCCAGCAGTGCGCAAAACGGCGCGCTATCGGGATTGATTGCCCACTCGATCAGGAATTCCTGTACTTTGATGCGATTGGCTCCAGCTCGAACATTTGCTGTCCCGGCATTGTCCAGGCTCGTCAAGTGGCCATCCGCATCGACCATTTTCTTTCTGTCCCTCAGATCGTTGATCTTATGGTGCTGATGTTGCTCAAGCAGATCGCGGTCGGATAACGGCAGGTTTTGCGCGGATGTTTTTAGCGGCCGGGTTTCGGGCGGCGGGCTGAAATGATGGTCGAGCGCTTTTTCGATCTTTTTGCGTAGGTCGCTGGCGTAATCTGCGCAGGCATTGTCGCCACGGCACTCGGAAAATGCACGATCTTGATAAAAGTAAATTTGTCGTTGCTCCAATCCATGCAGATTCAACCCAAAATCTAGTTTACGCACAGCGATGGGGATTGCTTTCTTTTTGTCTTCTGGCTGAATTGGATTTTCTGCGACAAAATGACTCAGCTCATGTTCTTTGATATAGCCGGAAATCAGGAAATCGTGACTGAGCAGCAATAAACCAAAGTCACAGTCGCGAATTGCTTCCTGAATGGACTGATGCCAATTTGCGTCTAGAAAAATATCATTGTCCTCCCACAATTCGTATTCATAGCATTTGGATAGCGCAAAGTGCGGTTTCATATAGTGAAGAAATTTTTCTTTTAATGTTCTGTCCTGCTTGCTGTGGCTATATGAAACAAAAAACCGTACTTTGTTTTTTTGCTTGACCGGCATACCGTCAAGCGTTTGAATCACGCCTTCCGCAGAGACATAGCTTTTCCCGCCAGAAGCTACAATTGCCAGGGTGCGCTTTTGTTCTTCTTCTGCATCAGGCAGCACGCCTTCAAAGTACACTTGCCGCGCATCCGGATCACGTTTTTCGCCGCTGACTTTTAGTTCAAGCTGCTTACCGCATGCTTTTGCCGCATTCTTGATCGCAACCTGAAATTTTTTGAATCGCTCCTGCGCTTTTTTGGTTTCGATATCGGGATAGAGCAAGGCAATGACTTCACCATAAGTGAATATTTCCCGATCAAAATGATTCAGAATAGCTCTCAGTTGTTGTTCACCGAGCCCGCCAATTTTTTTAATTACATCATTAAAATAATATCTTATTATTTCTGGTGTCAGTCGGATCGGATGCATAGATTTATTCCAAAAGATATTTGTTAGCTATATATCACGATCAATTCACGAAGTAAAGGAATGAATAGAGTGCGCTCGAGTTATAATCATGAATAGCAGGTAGTAATTAATTGGAGATCTTTTGTCATGAGAAAGCCGTCACATTTTATCCCAGCCCTTCATTTCCACTGGTTGACGCGTTGGTACGATCCGATGATGCGGTGCTTGTTTCCTGAATCGGGAATTAAGACTGCATTGATCGCACAAGCCCGCATTCAATCCGGACTAACCTTGCTGGATGTGGGTTGCGGTACCGGCACGCTCACTGTGTTGATCAAACAAACCCAGCCGGATGCCATAGTCTGTGGGCTTGATATGGATCCCCAAGTGTTGGATATTGCGCGAAGAAAGGCCGAACAAGCGGGAGAAGGCATCATCCTGCAACAGGGTTCGGCAACTTGTCTGCCCTACCCGGATGGAAGTTTCGACCGTGTATTCACCAGTCTGATGTTGCATCATTTAACGCGGCAAGATAAACAACAAATGCTCAGAGAAGCATTCCGCGTACTGAGGCCTGGTGGCGAGCTGCATGTCGCGGATTTCGGCAAGCCGCACGATTTTGTTATGTGGCTAATCTCTTGGATGATGCGCTGGTTTGAAGAAATTCACGATCACATTCTGGGTCGCTTGCCGGGTTTTATGATGGATGCCGGATTTCACCCGGTAGAAGAGACCGCACAGCAGCGTACCTTGGTCGGCACGATTGCTTTGTACCGTGCCAGTAAGCCGATGAAAAATGATTGATTCTGCTTTGTGGGATAGTCTGAAATCGGATTTTAGAGGCAGGGATTTACAAAAATTCCCTGCCGCTCAGTTCTATGACTCGAGATCTTTGAAGGGATGGGGCTTAGCAACACCAAATCCTTGCGCATAATCAACGCCGATTTCCTGTAGTTTTACGATGATGTCGTCTGATTCAACTAATTCGGCGATTGTTTTAATTTCCGCTTTGTGCGCGAGTTGATTGATGGTTTTTACTTTATCGAGATCTTCCTCATCACGAAGGATATTGCATACTAAACTGCCATCAATTTTCAGGAAATCGACTTTCATTTTGT
>NZ_JAKFWH010000043.1 GCF_021731985.1 Nitrosomonas sp. | reverse complement strand
GCCCTGACGCATTCCGCCACCCATGCCCCCTCCCATATGCGCTGCAGATCCCTGATAGGCCAAGCTTTGCAACGTAAGATCGGAACCGGGTTTGCGTCCGCTAAAATCAACCCACAGTTCAACACGTTCGGCAGGCGCAAGCATGATGTAGGGTAAAGTTTCGGGCTTCTCCAGTAATCCACCGTCCGTACCGATCGCTATCATTGGTGTACCATCCTCCCAACCCAGTTTGTAGATTCTGGAATTTGATCCATTGAGTATGCGCAAACGATAGGCTCTGGTTTTTACAGGAATAGTGCTGTTTTCTTGGCCATTGACCAGAATCGTGTCACCCAGAAAACCTCTCATCCGCTGGTGCCTATTAAGCATATAACGTAATTGGTTGCCATTGGTAAAGCTACGGTCTTGAATGACAAGCGGGATATCAAATTCACCACTGGGCAAATCCAGTTTTCGTTCCGCTTCATCGGATATGGTGATGAGGCCTGCCAAGCCTTGATATACCTGAGTGGCGGTTAATTCATGCGTGTGTGAATGATACCAGTTAGTGCCAGCAGGGTTCTTCACCTCAAATTCATAGACATACTGTTCACCACGATAGATGGCGTACATAGGATGTCCGTCCATTACCTGTGGCACATGCATGCCGTGCCAGTGGGTAACACACGGCTCTGCCAATTGATTATAAAAGTATATCCGGACTTTCTGGCCCTGCTCGAAATTGAGGATTGGTCCTAAATAACCTGGCAATTCTTTAAGGGCTGATTGGGGCCCCTTCAGCAATTTTCCAGTGTACTTAAAAACATGAGTATGAGCGCCCGGAAGAATAGGGACATCAGCGGTTTGAGCGGTTAATGCGATTTCAACATCGGCTTTGAATAAATTGTTGGGAGTCTGATTAAACTCGCGGCTTTCTGCCAATGCAAATCCGGGCAATGTCGTGGCGAGTGTACCTAATGCTGCATATTGCAGGAATTGACGTCTTTTATAATCAATGTGTGTCATGATTAACCTCTCGTGTGACAACGACAAGTCTTATGATGGTTAGAAAACTTAATCAATATTAGGTATTTCTATTTCTCAGAATAATAGCCTGCAGCAAGATTACTACCTGTAAATTAGTGTACCAGTTCAACCATAATTAGCAACCCGATTCCAGCAAGGTATGGAAATTCTGTTTTGTGGATTCAAGGCGATTTAACTGTGCACCGATCTTCTATTTTTCCCCAGATTTCATTAAATCCACTCATGGGACTTTCGCCGCTTCTCGAGCTGGTGTCTGATATAACACTTTCTGCCGTTCTAATTGTTCCACTATCGGCATTTAAACCACCAAATTAGCGTATAGCCAGCCTGTTGCTGCATTTATTGCATCACTTAGTGCGTCGCTTTGATTTTGATTTTGATTCAAGTGAATCATGACATCCTTGATACTCCTTCTATGCTTCTGTGTGCTCATGCAAGCCAGAAAATTTCCAAATTCCTTGCTTTATTGCCGGATTTCAGTATTCATTCAGGACAAATATACAAGAAATAAAGGATGAATTGACTATAGTATTCAATGCATCTTGAGATTAATATCATAATACTCAAGTTCTTACGATTAGATTGTAATTAGCTGGAGTGAAGTGGTTTCCATCAACAGCACAACCTGAGAGTAAAAATGTGCTGAGAATGAATAAATCAAAATGAAATATTTTTTAGGAGTATTTGAAATGCGTGTTATACCTGTTTTAGCTTTTTTTGCTTTGGCAAGCGGCCCTGTTGCAGCGGCCCCTGTGATCTTCGACTTCGCAAACCTTATGTATACAGGTTCCACCAATAGTGGTTTTCTGCCAACGGATGGTGTTCCTTGTAGCGGTGGCGATCTGTGTAGTTCAAATATTGCAACGACGCTCGGTGGTGATCTTACATACACCAATGGCGGCCTTACCGTACACGCGTTAGGTTCCTACAATGGCGGGGCTTTTGGTTCAGGAGCAGCGGTCGTTCAGGATCATGAAAATGCCTACAACGGAAAACTTTCAGGAAGTGATGCAATCGGCGCAGGTTTAGGCGTTTACCACAAGAGCAGCGATACCAGTGACGATAATATTACCTCACATGAAACGCTTTGGTTACATTTCGATCAGACAGTTTCGTTATCTTCTGTGGGTTTGCGCTCAGAAGGTCATAATACAACCAGCTGGGGTTCTGGAAAAACCTTCGAATATAGTTTCGACAATTCAACTTGGACCACAGGATTGTTGCCACTTAACGTAGGTCAATTCGGTTTGATTCACGAAGGGAGTGATTTCTACTTCCGATTCGGCGGCAGCCATGCAGATCAATTCTATCTCAGCTCAATGACTGTGTCGGCAGTTCCAGAACCAGAAACCTATGCGATGTTGTTGGCAGGATTAGGCTTAGTCGGTTTTTCGTTACGTAATCAAAAAAGATAATAATAAAACCGGATTTCTCTCTTAGCATCTGCTGAGGGGAAATGTTTAAAGAGAGATCAATTCATCTCAGAATTAGATCTCTCTCTTTTTCAGATTGCGTTGATTCGTTGTGGATATCATGGTTCGTATAGGAAAAATAAACGCCTTTTTTTCTAAAGTTCATTATACACAAGAGTGGCCTTATCATGGCTTGCAGCCATACATCTATTTTTCTTTGTTCGCGACCCGCTATGCTTTGTTCGCCTCGCGGGCTTGATGAAGCTTTTTGTAGCTTCCGATTAGTCTTAAGTGCTTGTCTAAGCCTTCTAGCTTCATGCTGGTTTTGGTTAGGCCAAAGAATTTCACTTCGCCAGTTACAGAGCCGATCACATTGTCCATGGTTTTTTTACCGAACATTCTATTCAAGTTGTCGATAAAATGCTCAAGCGCCAATGCTTCGTCCAAAGTGATCTCAAGTACGGCATGAACTGCTTGATAGAACAAGCCGCGTTCTACGGTGTTGTCATTGTATTGCAAGAATGCTTCTACTAACTCAATGGCCTCATCAAGATTGCCTAAGGCAAGGGTGATAAGAATTTTCAGCTCAAGAATAGTCAGCTTTCCCCAAACCGTATTTTCATCGAACTCAATTCCAATCAGGGTTCTAATGTCCGTGTAGTTATCCAGCTGACTTTCTTCTAAACGCGCCACCAAACTCGCCAAGGCATCATCACTCAGCGAATGAATATTCAAGATATCTTCGCGGTAATCCAGCGCCTTGTTGGTGTTGTCCCAAATAAGGTCTTCGATTGGATACACTTCCGAATAATCCGGTACGAGGATGCGACAAGCTGTGGCGCCCAGGTCATTAAAATTGGCAATATAAACTTCTTTGCCCAGTCCCTTCAAAATGTCCAATAAGCGATCCTTTTCCTCTTCGTTGGTGCCTGAGAAATCCCACTCGCAGAATTCATAGTCATGCTTGCTACTAAAGAAGCGCCAAGAGATCACACCCGTTGAATCAATAAAGTGCTCAACAAAATTTTCTGGCTCTGTCACTGCCAGGCTATTAAAAGTTGGCCGTGGCACATCATTTAAACCTTCAAAGCTGCGGCCTTGTAATAGCTCAGTCAGGCTGCGCTCCAGCGCCACTTCAAAGCTTGGGTGGGCGCCGAATGATGCAAATACACCACCCGTCTTAGGGTTCATTAGCGTCACACACATCACTGGAAATTGGCCGCCTAATGAAGCATCTTTAATCACCACGGGGAAACCATTCTGTTCCAGAGCGTTAATGCCTTCTAAGATGCTTGGGTACTTTTCAAGCACGTGTTGCGGCACGTCTGGCAAGGCAATCTCTTCTTCAATAATTTGTTTTTTTACCGCACGTTCGAAGATTTCCGATAGACACTGCACTTGCGCTTCATGCAGGTTATTGCCCGCACTCATACCGTTACTTAAGAATAAATTCTCAATCAAATTAGATGGGAAATACACGGTTTCTCCATCGGACTGACGCACAAAGGGGATAGCGCATATGCCACGCTCAACCAAACCCGAGTTGGTGTCAATCAGATTTGAGCCGCGCAGTTCACCGTCTTGATTGTAGATATCTAAACAATATTCATCCAAAATGCCTGCTGGCAGCTCGTCATTTGGCCCCGGCTTAAACCATTTTTCATTGGGATAATGTACAAAGTCGTGGTTGGCAATTTCTTCGCCAAAGTACTGATCGTTGTAAAAGAAATTGCAGTTAAGGCGCTCGATAAACTCACCTAGCGCCGAGCAAAGCGCGCTCTCTTTGGTTGAGCCTTTCCCGTTGGTAAAACACGCAGGCGACGCGGCATCGCGTAAATGCAGCGACCACACATTGGGCACGATATTGCGCCAAGAGGCAATCTCGATCTTCATGCCAAGGCCGGCCAAAATACCCGTCATGTTCGAGATGGTTTGTTCAAGTGACAGGTCTTTCCCTAAGATGTAAGTGCTGGAATCGCCTTCTGATTGACCCATCAGCATGATTTGTGTGTCTTCGTCGAGGTTCTTAATCGGCTCGATTTTAAACTCAGGGCCAGTTTCCACTACTTTTTTCACTGTACAGCGGTCAATCGATCTTAAGATACCTTGGCGATCTTTATCAGAAATACTTTCTGGCAGCTCCACTTGAATTTGAAAGATTTGGTTATAGCGGTTTTCAGGATCAACAATATTGTTCTGCGATAATCTGATGTTTTCAGTAGGGATGTTACGGGACAAACAATACACCCGCACAAAATAACCCGCACAAAGGGCCGATGAAGCCAAGAAGTAATCAAAAGGACTGGGTGCTGAGCCATCACCTTTGTAGCGAATAGGCTGATCAGTAATGACAGTGAAATCATCAAACTTAGCTTCAAGTCTGAGATTGTCGAGAAAATTAACTTTGATTTCCATTGAATAGTTTCCGGAGTCGTGCGCCGCAACGCGAAAGCGTTTTAAACCTTTTTCTACTTGAGGTTTCCAGCGGCTGCCAGTCGGCGGGTTGATCTTTATTGGGGAATTATCTGACTTTTCGCAGCAATAGTCTTGGGTAAATTACTGGTAAAAATGGTTCCAGAATCAAGAATCCTTGTTCTTGCGAACAATAACCCCAACTGTCGTTGGATGCAATTGATAGAACTCCCCGATTTCTCGTTGGCTGTATGCACCGGTTTTGTAGGCGGCAATGATCGCTGCTTTGCGGTCTTTGTGTTGCGCTGCAATCTCAGACAGAGGCTTTGCAATCGGCCGCTTTTGCTGCTGGGGTATATTTAAATCGTCTTTTTCCTCGCCGATTCTTTTCTGCATTTCAGTGACGAAAGCGATATCCCCTAAATAAATTTGTCCCTTCAGATTCGACCATATCTCAGGTTGATGTTGCACGCCTTCCAGGACAAATTGCCGATATCGCTCCATTGCAATTCTCCTTTGCTTTCCAAATAAAGATAATATCCAGTCCGTTGCCAGCCATTTGGGTTTTGCAGCATCTCCCGCCATTGCTTGATAGCTACTCCACGGCCAGTCTTCAAGTCGCTTGACCATGCCTTTGGCTCTTAGCGGATTCAAAACAACATAGCGGGAAAGCTCCAGCAAATAACGATCCTTATCCACCAGGATTGCCTTGTAACGTCCTTGAAAAAGATGACCGCCACGTCCATGCCGGCGATTTGACGCCTGGGTATAAACGCCATTGAGCTGGCGCATACCTTTTGACAAATTGCCGTCAAGCGTTTCAATGATGAGATGATAATGGTTATCCATCAAACAGTAGCCATGACACAACCAGTTAAAATCAGCCACAACCGTTCCAAGAATTTCTAAAAACCTTACCCGGTCATCATCATCTTCATAAATGGCTTCGCGGCGATCTCCACGCGAAGTGACGTGGTAAAGCGCATTCGGGAATTCTAAACGGAGTGGTCTTGACATAGTTTGCAGTATACACTTATTTTTCTTGATTCGCGACCTGACCCCTATTGTTCGGGTTCAATGGTAGAATGAGGGTTTCTCTTTGTTCGATATTAGGTTGAAAGCTCATCCGCAAGCTTAAATAGCTCAACACAATGACTTCCTTGCTCAATATAGCTTATGACAGATTTATACTCATCACTAACAACATATTGTTCCATAGTTGGTTTCTTTGGGTCACGAAATTCCTTTATTACTTTCTTCGCTAAAAGTATTGGTAATAGTTTTGATGTAAAAACCTTAGATCTTATGTGTCCTTGCTTTCTTGGATAAAAATTTCCTCTCTCGTAAAATAACCTAAAAATCTTAATTAAATCATCGCGAACTATTTTAGTATTAGATCTAATTTCACTTTCTTTCTTACTTATCAAATGTTGAATTGAGGAAATATCGCAGCCTTCAGAAAAAAGATTACTCCAGGTTTTGATTTTAATTCCATCTCTAGGCTCTAAAGTTCTGAAAAACGAATACCTGAATCGTGTTTTTTCATCCATGAGACACTCCCAGAAATACTCGAAATTATCAAAGCTGCAATTAGTTAGCTGTTTTCCTCTAAAATCGAATATAGGCCTATCATTACCTTCTCCAAAAATATCTATTAAACATAATCCAGTGATTTGTGTGCCGTCAGAAAACAACTTCTCAATTAAATCTGTTCGTTTCTCAGTATTTAATTTATATCCTTCTGTTTTTTGAAGTGCGCATAGCAAGAATACTAATACTGCGGATACAATCGTTTCTTTTTTTTGTTCTGCTGATTCTGAAAGAAATTCAATTATGGTTATACAGAAAATGACCAAATCATCATCAAATTGAATTCTTTTACACAATTCCTCAGTGAAGCTACTATCATATTTAATATAGCCTTTTATTATACTTGCAGTTCTTTCATCTAGCTTGTTTACATCCATGTTCTTGAAAAAACTCACTAAGAACAGTGTCTTGAAATATATGTTAAAAACATCGTATCTAAAGGATAAAGTGTTTTCTGAGCATATAAGAAGAGGATGCCCTTTTATTTTCTCGATCAATTGATCATCCACAATTGAATCTGTAATCGAATTGAGTACTGACTTTATATCATAGAGGCTAATCCCGTTTTCTTTTCTCGCTGAAATTTCCATAAAAAGCTTAACTTGCTTATTTATGTCTAGGGTTTCAAGCTTTGTAACTTCTCGATTACATACGCTAGCAACTAAGAAGTCAGTATGATTTTTCTGTGAAAGAATATTGCTATCAAGTGAAGTATGAGATGAAAAATCTTCATGTTTTGTCTTGATAAGATACGAGATCATATCAAGCAAAAAAGGTATGAAAACTAGTTCTGAGGACACGCCTTCATTCTCAGGATCTTCAATAGCCAGATTTCTTCCTATCTCTAGGGCTTTTCGTATTTTTTTATCATCACTATTTAATGACTTGACAAAAAACTCTTCAGCCAAGGTCTCATTAAAAGCTTTTAATGTTATTTCTGGAACAAGAATATTTTTTCCAATATCATTCCAAAAATGATCGCGGCATGTTATTAATATTTTGGTTCGATTTAAATCTGATGTGTATTCAGTGGAAACTGAGGAAATAAAAGAATCAACATCAAACCTACTTCCTAATTTTGCTATAACTTCATCTATACCATCCAATACTATAATTATGCTTCCATTATCCATTGAGAGCTTCAGCAGTTCTTTGCTAAATTTAGAGTTTTCTTCGTTACCAACAGCTACTTGGGCCTCATAGAAATCATATACATCTTCGATCTTTTTATTTGGACCAGCATTTCTTGCTAATTCATCTATAATTTCCTTGGAATCAATAAATAATATTCCAGAATTTTTATTCTCCTTAAAAATACAGTCCAAGAACTGTTTTGCAAGCGTTGTCTTTCCAATTCCTCCGTGGCCTTTAATGACAAATAATGGCTGAGAATCTGAATAAAACCATTCCTTTAATTTGTTAAATGCCGATAAATCTTTACGTTCATCTTCGTCATAGAGACTATCGATATATATTGGTAGGTTGTATTCATGGTAGTCAAGAATGCAATCTTTATATAAAAACTCATAACCAAATTCATCAATAAAATATACAAAACTGGTCCCAAATATGGATTTAATATTCTCTTTTCTCTTCTCTACATCCTTAATTTTAGGCTTGTCTGTTAGTATTATTGACTTGTTAAGTATTTCTATAAGATTATTTTGCTTAATGTAACCCAGAGTCTTACTTTGATTAGAGTCGCTATGCAGGTAAATAAATTCACGAAAAGAACCGAAGGCATCAGTCAATTTAAATACTTCAAATACAACGCCTTCCTTCCAATTTTTTACCTTGATGGGATAGTTGATCTCTAATGAGAACCCGGAATTCTTATTAATGTAAAGCTGAACAGTTTTTTCTATGCTCCTCGCAAATTTATCGATTTTATCTTCACTTGTTTCTTTGTTGATTTGATGACTAGATTTATATCTAGCAAACTCGGTTTGTAGTTCACGTATTTCTGACGGTGATGCTATCCTAACTTCATCAGAGCATTGCCCTTTTCGGACAAGCACTGTTCCAGTATCCAACGTTCTGGTCTTCGTTTTTAATTCGTTTCTTAATTCTGTTAAATGAAAAGGAGATGGTATTTTAAGAATCAACATATCCTTTCCATCAATAGTCAGAATAAAAATATCTAAGTTTAGAAGTGCCGGAGAAGTGTATCTTTCTAATTTTTCTAATAGATGTTTCTTAAACAACTTTATATTACTTAGTCGTTTTATATTACTTAGATTTATATCATGTAGAGTTTGATCTGACTCAGAGTAGCCAAACACCAAGTATCTAGATTGACCGACATAGTTCAAGTAGCCATTAGATAGAGATATAACATCTTTTAGTAATTCGCCCCATTTGTTAGCCATATCTTTACTAGGGGTTGAGTCATTCCAATACCACTCTTTCTTGTATTCTAGTATTGGAGACTCATCGCTTTTCGATAACTCTCTGAACTCAATCTCTGTTACCAAAGCTTCTTTATCCTAAATAGAAAATGTTGTCATATGAAGAACTTGTAGAATCTAAAAATCAAGCTAAAAAACGGTGTCTAGAATCAAGAAACCCTGTTCTTAATGCTCGTGAAGCATAACCTCAATTGTCGTTGGATGCAATTGATAGCCACGCATCAAGGGCCCATCAAGGTAGAGTAGAAGACAGGCTCTCGCCAATCCTCCCTCATCAAACCGTACGTGCGGTTTTCCCGCATACGGCTTTCCGATGTTCTTCAAAAACGGTGTCAGGTCTAGAATCAAGAATTCCTGTTCTTTATGCTCGCGAAGCATAACCCCAATTGTCGTTGGATGCAATTGATAGCCACGCATCAAGGGGCCACGTCTACAACCAAGAATAATTGTTCTTGCGGCATTAGGTGTCTCGATAAATTAAAAATGCACGTACACTTCAAAAAACGGCAAAAAACCCATTCGGAATTTACAAAGGGAGTAAACATGCAGTATCTCGTGCAGGCCGTTTAATTCAAACACCAACCTTGATCCTTTATGCATAATTGCCTACACTTGCATGCATTACATAAGGAGGTATCATGAGAACCACTCTAGATTTACCCGAAAATTTGTTAAACGAAGCAATGCGAGTAACCCACGCCGAAACCAAAACCGCTGTTATCGTATTGGCACTAGAGGAGTTAATCCGGAAATCAAAAATTTCGGATCTTAAGAAATTCAAGGGGAAAATCGAATTGGATATTAATCTTGATGAAATTCGAGTGCGCCAGTAATGGCGGTATTGGTCGACACGTCTGTCTGGATCGATTATTTTCGAACCGGTAATCAATCAGCCGAACTGGATGATCTCATCGACGAAAACGTTATCGTTACCAACGATTTGATTTTGGCCGAATTAATCCCCTTCTTAAAGCTGAAGCGCCAAGCAGAAGTAGTTAAATTGCTGAGCGAAATAAATCGACTACCGCTGCAAATTGATTGGGACGATATTATGGATACGCAATTAAAATGCTTAAAATCCGGATCCAATGGGATTGGCATTCCCGATCTCATCATTGCTCAAAATGCAAAGGAAAACCACTGTGCAATATTTTCGCTCGACAAACATTTCCAAATGTTGGGCCAAGTTATTAAAGTCAAACTATATACCGAGCAAAAGAATAACAACATCTAAAGGGCACCTCTAAACTTTGGGGATTCGATTCTCTGACGCGTATTCAGTGGGGTCAGGGGCTAGGTACCGAATCATCGCGAGTCACCCAAAACAAAAATCCCCTCACAATCAGACACTCAGCCATCACTCAACCACCACCTGCTGCACCTGCATCGGCCAAATCCCTTTCTCAATCGCTTCCCGGCCATCAAATACAATATAACTCTGCCGCCCATAATGCGGTAGCGGGCGTATCAGCGCTTCGAGTGATGCGGCATCTTTTGCGGACACGATGGCCAGTGAGGCGCCATCGGCACGAGCCAGTGTCCAGGCTTGTGCGGTGCCTTTTTTGTTGATTTCCTCCGGTCTGGCTGGCAGTTGTTTCGCGGCAAGCCACGCATCGATTGCAGGTTGCAGACCAATGATCAGGGTGGGCGCTGCAGAGAGTTGCTGATTGGCTGCGATGAGCTTGGGTGCGCGCTGTTGCAGTTTGCTGGCGAGGGTCTCGGCGATTTTGCGGACTTCGCCTTTGTCGGTTAAAACGATGGTTTCGGTGGTGGGATTGACCATCACTTCGCGCAGGATGGGCGGTGCTTCATTAGGCGCCAGTTGGCGAAACAAGCGCAAATCCGGATCGAGTGAGACGGATAACGGTTTATCCGGCAATGTCAGCGTGAATGTTTGCTGCTCTTGGTGCAAATCGAGCCATTGAATTTCTGTTTTTTCCTGACTCTGGATCGCAACCGGAACCCGTAGTTGATACGCCGGTTCGGATTGGCTCAGTGTGATCGATAACCCATAGCCTGAATCCGCCGGAGCGCTTTTTGCTTCGCTGATGGTGATTTCCGGTGCGCCAGTGCGTTCCAGCCATTGCGTAAAGAACGGTTGCAGATTTTTCCCTGAAATCATTTCAAACATTTTCTGCAGATGTTGCCAGGAGGTGACTTTGAAGCGCTGCACGGCCCACAATCCTTGGATGCCGAGATTAAAGACCGTTTCACCCAATTCATCTCGTAGCATGAAGAAAAACATCGCCGCTTTGTTATATCCGACAATCTTCGATGCGCTATGCGTGCGCGAGGTAAATGCAGTCAGCGGGGCATCCTGCCCCGGTTGCAACACGGCAAAATCTCGCAACCAGCCCAGGCGCATTTCACGTGCGGCTTCGCTGCTTTCCTGTTCCTTATACGCGTAATCGGCCATGAACGTGGTCAATCCTTCCGACCAATTGCCGCTTCGGTAATCCGGATAAACCCCATTGCCCCACCAGTTGTGCAGCACTTCGTGGCCGAGCGAAGTATCGCGGATAAACGGCAGTTGCAGCACATTGATGCCGAGATAGGTCAATGTCGGCATGCCAAAACCGGTTGGCGTGGGGCTGGAGACAATGCTGAACTCGCTATACGGATACTCGCCTATCCATTTTTCATATAGAGACAGATAGCGTTTGACGGCATCCAGATAGTCGCCCGAAAGATTGCTGATTTGCGGATGGAAGTAGGTGCGCAGTTGAATCGGCCGGTTGTTGATATTTGGGTACGTCTGCGTTTCAATTCCATACGGCCCGGCCATCAAATCAATTCCTTCGGCCGGATGCGGAAATTCAAAAGCGGCGCGGTAGCCTTGTGCGGATTCGCTCTCTTCAATTAACCGCCCTGCCACTAGGCCACGCTGCCCGGCAGGTAATTCCAGTGTGACTTTATAGCGCGCCAATCCGTCCGTAACGCGTGGATACCAGCCGGATGCATCGGGTAAGAAGGTACCGGTTTCCCCGCTGGCTGCAACCGGTCTACCCAAAGTCTGCTGATGATCGAGTGAATCGTCCAGTTGCGCCAATTTCCCCCGCCAATGAATCTCAAACTGATGCTGTTGACTGAGATTGAAAGGAATCTTCCAAAGATGCGGCTGATTGGCCTGTTCACGGCCGATGCCCAGTAAGCCGCCATTAAATAGCGCTTCGGTGACTTCAAATGCCTGCCCCAGCACCAGGTTAATTTCCCTGGGATTTTTAACTGTGATGATGCTTTTGCCTTCGATGGTGCGGGCGATGGGATCGATCCGTACCGTTATATCGTAATCAATCTCGTTATATTTGACGGGGGCCGCAAAAGCAGGCTGTGCAACGCTGCCGATGAATAAAAAAATGAGAAAATTTCTGATGAATGTGTGGCCTGTCATAAGTAAATAAAGTATCGATTAATGGGCATCTCTAATGTTTGAGTAATGGAAACTTGGCGATGATTTGCATTTCTTGATCATCTCTTTTTATTTTGAGTGGCATCCAGGTTCCCGGCGCCTGACGTTTCACGATGGTGACAACATCCTCGGTATTTTTAAGCGGCAAGCCGGCCATTTCAAGAATCACATCGGAATCCTGCAATTTGGCAGCTTCGGCGATGCTATTTTTCTCAACTTGCAGCACCACGGCTCCGCCTCTGCCCATTTCAAAGCGGATACCCAGCCGCTGGAATTGCGGCTGAAAAGATTCGGAAACATTGGGCAGAACGCCAAACACTGCATCCGCCACACCTTTCACGAGATTTTTACAGGACTTATCGCTGTCCCACGGCAACAACGCAGCAACATTCTGAACGCCCAAGTCATGCAACTGATGGGTAACACCAAAACCATGCAGCACATGGCCTGCACCCATCACACCGACAACCAATGGTTTTTCCGAACCGGTAGATTCCGCTAAAGCGCGGTGGAGGACCTGCGCCATGGCGCGATCCCATAATTGCTGCCCGGAAATAAAGCGCCTGAAATCCGGATCATCCTGATTCATTTCCCCTTTCTGTTTATCTTTGCGATCATGCTGCTTATAAATCGGAAATAAATAATCCAAATAAGCCTGGCTTGGTTCGGCAGGTCGCGTCAATCCTTCACGTTGTTCTATTGAGACACCATAAAAACCCTTTTCCGACACCAGACGCCGCAAACTGGCTTCAATATTCAAAGCGCGCATGGGGATATGGTTCATGCGCGCAAAATGAAATAAGGGCAGATACAGATTGGCATCGGTATTCCAGACCCGGTCCCATTCTGACGCCCGCAGAAATTCTTTTTCCGTTAACTCACCGGCTACCCATTTATCCAGCACTGCCTGCACCCGGCGCGGAAACATTTCGAACCCGATCACCATGTTCGGACGCACCGCGTGCAAGGCAACCAGCGTTTGCAATTGCCAGCGGTGATGATCGGCATTGACGTGCGTTTCACCCAGCAGCACCACCGAGGCTTTCGCCGCACGCGAGATCACATCCTGCTGCGTGGTCTGGCCAGAGCCTGGAATCACCCAATTCCCCAATGGCACACAATCCTTTGGCACGGGCTTTTTTGCCGGTGTAATGGCAGCCCAACTATTACTCCAGCACAAACTCAATAACAATGCGGTCAAGCTCAAAATTCTGTTGCGTCGGCTTATACTAAAATTCGTCATTTCTGATCATCCTGTTAATAGATCAATTCCTAAGAAAACACCGTTGATTCCATCCCTGGTTTGACAAACCTACCACGACGGAATGAACACATTACCGTTCGCTCTGAGCTTGTTGTCATCCAACCCACTTACGCGCATTTCTGAACAGGCGCATCCACGGGCCATCTTCAGTCGAGCCAGATCGCGCGTTGGGGTACCAGGAATGTTGCGATACCCGGAACACCCGCTCCGGATGCGGCATCAACACATTAAAACGTCCATCGGGCGTGGTTAACCCGGTTATTCCCTGAAGCGATCCATTCGGGTTATAGGGATAATTCTCGGTAACTTGCCCGTAATTATCCACAAAACGCATCGTCACCAATGCAGTGGCATTCTCCGGTTGCGCGGAAGAAAACTCAACCCTGCCTTCACCGTGCGCCACGGTAATCGGCATCCGGCTGCCCGCCATGCCGTCAAAAAATAGCGACGGGCTTGGCTGTATTTCCACCATCACAAAGCGCGCCTCAAATTGCTCCGACACATTGCGTTTAAAGCGCGGCCAAGCTTCAGCACCGGGAATGATTTCATGCAAATTGCTCATCATCTGACAGCCATTGCAAACCCCCAGCGCAAACGTATCGGCACGCTGGAAAAACGCCTCAAATTCAGACCGCGCGCGGGAATTGAATAAAATCGACTTAGCCCAGCCTTCGCCCGCACCGAGTACATCGCCATAGGAGAATCCGCCGCACGCGACGAATCCTTTGAAATCTTTTAACGACACACGCCCCGCGATGATATCGCTCATATGCACATCGATCGCAGTAAAACCTGCCCGGTCAAACGCCGCTGCCATTTCCACATGGCCATTCACACCTTGTTCTCGCAAGATCGCCATGCGGGGATGCGCTCCGGTTTGGATATACGGCGCAGCGATATCTTCATTCGCATCAAAACGCAGTGCAACCTGCAGACCGGGATCAGCGGCATCCAGAATGCGGTCATATTCCTGTTGCGCACAAACCGGATTGTCGCGCAGTTTTTGCATCTGATACGTGGTTTCCGACCAGGCGCGCTGCAAATCGATCCGTTTCTCTGCCAGCACGGGTTTGTTATTGCGCATCAGGCGGATTTCATCGGTTGCGTTCAGTTGTCCGATGACAAAACTGGCATCGCGTAACCCTGCTTCGGTCAGCACCTGCATGACTTCCTGACGCTGCGCGGTTTTAATCTGCAAAACAACGCCCAATTCCTCATTGAACAGCACAGCAAACAAACGTTCCAGGAAGCGACCGCCCAATTGCTCGGGCCGCAATTCAGATCCGTCGATATCACTACACTGCGCGTCAAAACACAACTGATCCAGATTCACCGTCACTCCGGTATGCCCGGCAAACGCCATTTCGCACAACGTCACAAACAGACCGCCGTCGGAACGGTCATGGTAAGCCAATAGCTTGTGTTCCAGATTAAGCTGTTGGATCGCGGCAAACAGCGCCTTGAGTTTGGCGGCACCGGCTTCACCGTCGATATTCGGCGCGGCATTGCCGACTTGTTTATACACTTGCGCCAGCGCTGAACCGCCCAGACGACTCTGCCCGTGCCCCAGATCAATCAGAATCAATTCGCTGTCACCGCAATCGGTGCGTATTTGCGGCGTCAAAGTTTTGCGCACATCGGTGACACTGGAGAACGCGGAAATAATGAGTGATAAGGGTGCAGTCACTTCTTTGCGAATCTTCGCATGCGTCTTTTGATCGGTTTCTTCCCAGGCGGTCTTCATCGACATCGAATCTTTCCCCACCGGGATGCTGATACCCAGTTGCGGGCACAGTTCCATGCCGACGGTATAAACCGCATCGTATAACCCGGCATCTTCGCCCGGATGACCGGTTGCCGCCATCCAATTGGCCGAAAGCTTGATATTGCCGATATCAGTAATCGCCGCGGCAGCGATATTGGTGATCGCTTCGCCGACCGCCATCCGCGCTGCCGCTGCCGGATCGATCAGCGCCAACGGCGTGCGCTCGCCGATGGCAAATGCCTCGCCGAGATCAGTCTGATACCCCATGCTGGTCACCGCGACGTCGGCGACCGGAATCTGCCACGGGCCCACCATTTGATCGCGAGCCGTCATGCCGCCGACACTGCGATCACCAATCGTGATTAGAAAAGTTTTATCGGCCACCGCAGGCAGATGCAAAACCCGGTAGGCGGCTTCGGTCAAATCCGTACCAGACCAATCGAGTGCCGGATGTATTCTGTCGCCGTGAACAGCAGTGCGAGTCATTTTGGGCGGTTTTCCCAGCAATACCGACAACGCCATATCGACAGGCGGTATTGCTGATTCTTGATCAATCACCAGCAATTGTTCATCAGCGGTTGCCTCACCCACGACTGAGAATGGGCAACGCTCGCGCGCGCAGATGCTTTGAAACAGCGGGAGCGATTCCGGTTTGATGGCTAATACGTAGCGCTCTTGCGCTTCGTTACTCCAGATCTGCATCGGTGACATGCTGGATTCCTCGGAGGGAATATCCCGCAATTTAAAACGCCCGCCTCTGCCGGAGTCATGCACCAATTCCGGAAATGCATTGGATAAACCACCCGCGCCGACATCATGGATGAATAAAATCGGATTGCCTGCACCGGTTCTTTCCAACTGCCAGCAACGGTCAATCACTTCCTGGGCGCGCCGTTCCATTTCCGGATTGCCGCGTTGCACCGAGTCAAAATCCAGTGCTTCCCGATTGGTACCGGTATCCATGCTGGAAGCCGCGCCACCGCCCAATCCAATCAGCATACCCGGCCCGCCCAATTGAATCAGCAAGGTACCGGGCGGAAATTTTTCTTTGCGCACATGCCGGTCCGAAATCTGCCCGATACCGCCGGCCAGCATGATTGGTTTGTGATAACCGCGCATCTCGCCAGCAACGCGCTCTTCGAACGTACGGAAATAGCCCGCCAGATTAGGCCGTCCGAATTCATTATTAAACGCCGCGCCACCAATCGGTCCTTCCAGCATGATTTGCAGCGCAGAAGCAATGCGGCCGGGTTTGCCATACGTTGACTGGCCATCGGGATTAGAACGATCGTATTCCCACGGTTGCGCATAACCGGGAATATTCAAATTGGACACCGAGAAACCGGACAAGCCGGCTTTCGGTTTGGCGCCACGGCCGGTTGCACCTTCATCGCGAATTTCTCCGCCGACACCGGTTGCAGCACCGGGAAAAGGTGAAATAGCGGTTGGGTGGTTATGCGTTTCGACTTTCATTAATAGGTGTGTTTTTTCTTGGGCGTAACCATAAACCTGCTGGTTACCCGGATAAAAGCGCGTTATCTCCGCCCCTTCAATGACGCTGGAATTATCGGCATACGCCACAATCGTGCCTTGCGGATGCGTTTGATGCGTGTTGCGGATCATCGCAAACAGCGATTTGTCTTGGGGTTTGCCATCCACAATCCAATCCGCATTAAATATTTTATGGCGGCAATGCTCGGAGTTCGCCTGGGCAAACATCATCAATTCCACATCGGTCGGATTGCGCGCAGCTTGCGTGAAATGATAGGCCAGATACTCAATTTCATCCGCCGATAGCGCCAACCCCATGGCTTGGTTCGCCTGCCGCAGCGCTTCGATACCGCCGTTCATCACGTCAATGGTGTTAAGGGGCTTCGGTGCAAAATGCTGAAACAACTTGGCCGCATCATCGAATGAACCAAACACGGCTTCCGTCATCCGGTCATGAATGAGTGGCGCGAGACGTGCCTTATCCTCTGCAGAAAGTTTTGTATGACTTTGAATATAAAACGCGATACCCCGTTCAATGCGTTCAATGGCTGTTAATCCGCAGTGGCGCGCAATATCCGTCGCTTTACTCGACCAGGGAGAAATGGTCCCCGGGCGTGGCAATACTAAAAAGAACTCGCCGGGATACGGACTATTCTCCTGCGCCGGATCATTGTTGAGTAACTTTCTCAGCGCACCCAGCTCACCATGCTGCAGGTTTCGTGTTACCGAACAAAAATGCCAGTATTCCGTATGGACCGCGGATACTTGCAGGTTCAGTGTATTAATTTCTTTGAGTAATTTTTCCAGACGAAACGGAGAAAGCGCACGTCCACCACAAAATTGAAGCATCAGAGGAAATAAGCGATTATTTAAAGATTGCAATTTTACACGAGAAGATGTACTTATCGTGGATCATCCAGCGATACTGAAAATTATGACCATTGCCGATCCGGTATTTTTAACCGCCGAAATACGCGACATTGAACATCAGGCCGCCATGCTGCCGAAACCGCCCCGCTTGATGGAAAAAGCAGGCTTGGCCGCAGCGCAAATCGTCCGTGACCAATTGCACAAGAACCCAAACCATCACGTCTTAGTGCTCGCTGGCCCGGGAAATAACGGCGGCGATGCCTTTGTTGTGGCACGTTATCTAAAAGAATGGGGAAATGCAGTCACCGTAGTATTCGACGGGGACCCTAATCGTGTCCCGCCAGATGCCAAACAAGCAATCCAAGCCTGGTTTGATATCGGCGGTGAAATTTCTACCGGCATTCCCGACGGCGATCAAAACTGGGGTGCAGTGATCGACGGGCTGTTTGGCATTGGTCTGGATCAATCCCAGAACCGGCCAATCGCGGGCACATACGGGAAATGGGTGGATACCGTCAATCAACTGAATGTGCCCATCGTGGCGCTGGATATTCCATCCGGTCTGGGCAGCGACGACGGCTGCATTTATGGCACAGCAATCCGCGCCACCACTACCGTGACATTTATTGGACTCAAACCGGGTTTATTCACCAATTTCGGGCCAGAATATTGCGGCACTGTTCTGCTGCGCGAGCTGGATATTCAACTCAATTCACCACCCGCACCGCACACCTGGCTGCTCAATCAAAAACTCACGCAATCGCTACTGCCGCTGCCCCGCTCCGCCAATAGTCATAAAGGTTCTTTCGGCAGCGTTGCAATCCTCGGCGGTTCCACCGGCATGGTCGGCGCTGCGCTGCTGGCAGGGAAAGCAGCCTTGCATCTGGGCGCAGGGCGCGTCTATTTGGGCTTACTGGCACAGGCTGCACCGCCGGTCGATTTCTCGCAACCGGAACTCATGCTGCGCTCCCCGTCCGAGCTGTTCACGTTAAAACCCTTGAATTGTCTGGTGGTTGGCCCCGGTCTCGGCAATACAGCGGAAGCGTTATCCTGGCTGGAGAGTGCACTGAATAGTGACGTGACGCTGGTTCTCGATGCCGATGCGCTCAACCTGATCGCGCAACACCCTCACTTGGGCATAACACTCAGCCAGCGCAACGCTCACACCATTTTGACACCGCACCCCGCCGAAGCCGCCCGCCTTTTGAATACCGATACCGCCGCTGTGCAAAGCAACCGCATGAATGCCGTCCACCAAATCACGCAACAGTTCAATTGTTACGCAGTATTGAAAGGCGCTGGCAGCATTTGTTGTTTCCCGGATGGGAAGCGTTACCTGAACACCAGCGGCAATCCCGGACTCAGCACCGCGGGTACCGGCGATGTGTTAGCGGGAATGATCGGCGCGCTGCTCGCGCAAGGCTTGAATCCGGGTCACGCCTTGTTGCTAGCGGTCTACCTGCATGGTGCGGCGGCAGATAGCCTACTGCAACGTAATCATGGTCCACTGGGAATGACTGCATCGGAAATTATCACTGCTGCGCGTACTTTGCTCAATGATTGGGTTTATCAGAAGATCAAACCGTCGTAACCGTGAAATAACTATTTCCTAGACAAATAGGTAGCGAAATGTATACTTACAACCAAATTTAAGATGGGGGTCAGTCCAATGATCAATAAACTAGCAAGAAGAAATTTATATTTAATTTCAACCCTCAGTCTCTTACTGATTCCAACAACGCAATTATTTGCGGAAGAGCGCCCTATTGTTTTAGTAGGAGAGCAACACCCTTTTTATTCTTCAGGTAGCCTTCATATACCTCGCATCGACACTCATAATCAGCCGGGTTTATACCAGTCTGCATGGTTACAGTTCGACCCGACTATTGACGCATGGCGATTGGAAAGGGTAGCTACTGTTCCGATAATTGAAGACCGCATTAAGCAAGTTGAAGTGATTGTCACAGAATCTTTACCAGCTCAAGTCTACCTTCAAATGAGCGGCGAATTTTCTTTTTCATGTCGCGGTCATCGTTACAGTATTAGCGAGAGACGAACTGCAGAGCCTGGTAGCGGACCAACTAACGAGAAATTCGAAGTGGCCGTGGCCTTCGATGATCGTTCTGCGGATGAAACACCTTGCACGGTTAAAGATAACTTATCTTTTATTGTCCATCCATTACAAGTCTATGGTTTGGTTGCAGGAACCTATGAATATGTTATCAATGGCACACACACCGGAACATTTGAATTAAAGAGTGACAACATCCTACCTTCCTCTTTGATGAAAATTCCCGCCCCAAATTAATGGTTTCCGGTTAAATGATTAAAACCAAACTAGACTTCATCACTACGCCATAATTGCGCTGCCCCCCGCACGCCGGAACTGTCGCCGTGAACATTTTTCAAAATCGGGGTAATAAATTCATCGTTAAAAACATAATGCGCTACTCGCGCACGTCCTTCTGAATAGAGTCTCTCCACGTTGGAAAGTCCGCCCCCCAGTATAATGGCATCCGGATCGAGGATATTAACCACCATGGCCATAGCACGGCCAAAACGATCAAAAAAACGTTGTAGTGCAGCCTCTGCTAAAGCATCGCCTCGTGTTGCCAGCGCCACGATATCTCTGGCTAGCAATGCACTGTCCCCGCCGTGACGTTGAAAATCAGCGGCCAGTCCAGGACCGGAAATCAGCGTTTCAACACAGCCTTTGTGGCCACAATAGCAATCCGGTCCATCCAGCTCCAGGATATTATGGCCCCACTCACCGCCGAGATGTTGATGGCCTTGATGCAATTGCCCGTTGAATACGATGCCTCCACCCACGCCGGTACCCATGATCACGCCGAACACTACGCCATGGCCTTTCCCCGCGCCATCCAGCGCTTCGCTCAAAGTAAAGCAATTGGCATCATTGGCAATGCGTAGCGGCCGATGCAGCAGTGTTTGCAAATCCTCAAGCAATGGCCGCCCATTCAAGCAGACGGTATTAGAATTCTTCATGGTGCCCGTTACCGCCGAAATAGCGCCAGGGGTACCGATTCCAATCGAACATTTCTTGCCAATCTCGGCTTCAAGATGCCCAACGAGTTGTTTAATTGTGTGCAAAATAGCCTGATAACCGTCAGACTGCCGCGTGCTCACGCGCTTTCTCAGCAATTCATGGCTGTTATTATCCAGCACCACACCTTCTATTTTTGTACCACCTAAATCAATACCGATACGCATTGGTTAATTTCAATAGTGTCTCCCCGCGCTATTTTGCTGGATTGTTCATTGCGATGCAAAATTAAGCTACGGAGAGGAATTACAGAAGTAGTCTGAAAAGTTAATCGCAGATATTTTGTAAATGTAAAAGACTGCGTTTAAGCCTGTCGAATAAAACCGATTTTTATGAAGTGATAATTCTTTATTCTGGACAACAATTTGTGAAAAAAAAGAGAGATCAAATTCCAAAATGAATTGATCTCTCTTTAAACGTCTCCCTTTAGCAGATGCTAAGAAGAAAAGCTTGGTTTTGTTATTTTTTTTGATTACGTAATGAAAACCCGATTAAACCTAATCCAACCAGCATCATCGCATAGGTTTCTGGTTCTGGAACTGGTGAGACGTACCACGCAGAATCAGGTGAGAAGCTTGTACCTTGGACATGTAAAGCTAGATCTCCATTGATAGGGAGTGAACTACCTAATCCAAAAGCATCCCAAGAGATCGCTTCAGCTGTTTTGAGCTTATCACTTCCCCCGCCGAAAACATATCTAAAATCAAAACTTCCGCCAGGCCCGCCACCAGGATTCGTGTCAACATCGCTTACCCCTCCGCCAGCAACAGTTGTTACAGAACTTGGTGTTGTGCCATTTACAGCCATCGATCCAATAAATGCGCTAGAGCCAAATACACTTAAGTCAATATTGTACAGAGAGAATGACCAATGACCACTGCCAAGATCATTTATATCCAAATCTGCCAAATGGACACTCGTAGGCCCACCACCAGACAATAATGAACCAAATGAATAAGTTGCTGCTTGAATACCACTTCCAAAAACGAGCGCACCCGTTGCAATAATTGATATTGCTAATTTTCTTAGAATCATTTTTTTACTCCTTTTTATCTTAAAAATATAAATCAGGAAAATTTTAGTTTTAGTTTTAGTTTTAGTTTTAGTTTTAGTTTTAGTTTTAGTTTTAGTTTTAGTTTTAGTTAAGTTAATTTAAGTTAATTCTTAAAAACTTTCACACTTATTCACATTTAAAACACAAATCATCTTCAACGTATTGTAAGTGCTGCCACCTCATCGAGTTTTTATGTTAGAAACCCAACGCTTTAATTTTAAGCTTTAAATAAATTCAATACTATAGACAATTAATCCTTTATTTCCAGTACATTTGTCCTGAATGAATACTGAAATTCATTAACAAAGCAGGAAATTAAGAATATTTCTGGTTGCATGCTGAAGCTATTATGTGTCTGCATATGCCAAGAATTGGCAACACATAATGAAATAAGGCAGTTTATTTAGATGCCAATAAACAAGAAAATTATTGCACTGAAAGTAATATCACTTTTGGCCCTTAAAAAAATCTGAGTGATGCCTTATTTGGCCGTTCACTCTACTTTACGTTTTTGAAATAGAACCCACTTCTTTCCAAGAATTAACTATCATTTTTCGAGCTATCGTCTTATTTGTCATAGGGTTTCATTGATTATCCACAATTTCTGTGGATAAGTTTGTGAATAACTACGTGGCTTGAGCGATTAACTGATAAATTTCCAAGGGTTTCCTTAGATTGATTAATTATTTAACACTTTAATTATATAAAACTTATCATATACTTATGAGATGTTTGCCATCTGAACATGGAACTACCTAAAGTAATCTCTATAACTTCTTCAACCTGTGGATCATTTGAATTGTCAAGGCATAGAATATGAATTTAATTGCAAAAAAATGTATACAAATGTTAACGCATAGTATTTATATAATACCGACAATTACTTCGCATTAAATTCCGCCCGCGCTAACATGGAGAGAAAAAGTATGAATCTTGAACTGCAATAAAAGATTCTCTCAAGCATGAACCGCAAAACTACACATCAGTTCTATCGACATAAGTTGCACCATGTCACACCAAACTTTCGCTCACCAGAAAAACAAACCCCGTCACTGGGACGGGGTTGATTGAAACGCAACAGCTAAATCTGGTTACACGTTTTGTTGCCTGCGTCTTGCCACGAAACCCAGCAATCCCAATCCGGCCAATAGCATGGCGTAAGTTTCTGGTTCTGGAATAGGCGCGGCATTGAATTCCACTTCGCTGAGAAAAACCCATGAGTTATTCCTCTGGATAGTAACCACAAGATCGTTACCGGTGAACGATAAACCGTTAGCAACGAAAGAGAATGGAGATGAGCCAATTGGATCGGCAATCGGGAAGTTGATGCCATCGACAGTGACGCTTGCCGGTGCGCTGACACCACCATAGCCGTCGGCATCATCGAAATAAAAAGTTGCCGAACTGATGTTGACCGGCGAGTTCCAGTGAAAAGTGATCGTCGGATCTAAGGTCCAGCCTACATAAGGTCCATTACCGGAAGGTGCTTCGGTGATATTCCAATTATCGGTAGCGATAATGCCATCGGTCAGATCGCCGCGGCCACCTGTTAAGGCTGCGTTGTCGCACGTCACACAACCAGCACCGCTGTAGATCTCATCCCAGTAATTATAGGAACCAGTGTTACCGTTCAGCATGTTGTAGCTGTCAGGAGTGAGACCGGCATATGCACTGCCCGCAGCACTGAGAAAGGCCAGCACCGATATTTTTGCAAATAACTTAGTTTTCATTTTTCCATCTCCATTCTTGTATAAAACTCACATAAAAAACAATTAATGCGGCAAAAACTTTGATACTTCTCGCGCTTTTTGATGATCAATCCCATTGTTGATTCGATCAAATAATTACCCTCTTTCCATTTAATCACAATAGCAACCTAGCAAATATAGTTGATCTGTCATTTTTTATCAGGACATTGATACTGTAAACCGACCAGCAGATAGATTGACTAGAGCTTTCGCATTCCCGCCTTCATTGTAGTCCACATCAGATCCAATCTTGTTGAAGCTATAAACTTTTCTGGCTGCTTACCGATAAACAATAAAAACTTCGAATCAATATTTTGATCCGATTCATTCAAAAAATTTATTAAAACTCTACTCGTCATAATTAAATAAATGCCTAAATTACGCTTAAAGATCATTAAACAAAGAGCAAAGAATCGCCCGTCTCATACCAGTAATTCTCTTCGCAACTCTGGCCGTCTAATACAAGAGAAATTCGACACAATTTTGGATAACGATGCATTACCCTTAGTTATTGCACCCGTTATTTTTATTGCCCTTGCAGGTTTGGAGTGGTGGCTCTGGAATCTGGAGATATCCACACCTTCTCCGGTTCTCTTAGCAATTATCGCATTTGGCTTAGGTGCCTATTGGTCCTACAAATTATTGGGATATGGAAAATGTGCGGATAAGCAGAAAGACATGCAAATAACTACCAGCCAACACCCAAAACTACACGCCAAAAATGTATCGAATATTTCATGATCTAAAAGCATTTTAAAATTGAGTCTAAGGAAGTTTATACTCCTGGTTTATTTTCTGGAAAATAAACTTCAAAATGCCCAGTAAAGTGTATTACAACAGCGCTTGCCCCGTTTGCAATGCAGGAATCAAAGATCAGCGCAAACGCATGCAGGACTGTGGGGTTAACAATATTGAATGGGTCGATGTGCATAACAACCCGGATGCGGTTTCAGAAGTGGGAAGTTCGCTAGAGCAAGTGCGCGAACGATTGTATGTCAAAGATGACAAGGGCCAGCTTAATATTGGTATTGATGCATTTATCCAGCTTTGGCAGCAAACACCGAATCAGCGCTGGTTAGCCAGATTGTTTCAATTGCCCGTCATCCGGTCACTCGCACGACTGGCCTATAACGGCTTTGCCTGGCTGCTTTACCGCTGGAATCGGGCATTAAAGCACTGGTAGAGCCCCTTCTTAACCCTGTTTTTCAAGAATATCGACATTACACTACGCCATTTTCCAGTCCAAACTGGCCACGGCGTAGAGTGGTATCAATTTCTCTCCTGCAAACGCAAATTGTTCCGGAACAGTCCATTTTTCTTTTTTGAGTGTGATATAGCCGGTGTTGCGCGGCAATTGATAGAAATCTGCGCCATAAAAGCTGGCGAATGCTTCCAGCTTATCCAGCGCACCGGCTTGCTCAAATGCTGTCGCATATAACTCAATGGCTGCATGGGCTGTAAAAATCCCTGCACAACCACAGGCATTTTCTTTATTGATCTGCGAATGGGGCGCACTGTCCGTGCCAAGAAAAAATTTCGGATTACCACTGGTAGCTGCTTCCAGCAAAGCCTGCCGATGAATCTCACGTTTCAACACAGGTAGACAAAAGTAGTGGGGACGGATGCCGCCTTGGAAGATTGCGTTCCGATTCAACAATAGATGATGTGCGGTAATGGTAGCCGCAACCTGCCGGGATGCTTCTGTTACAAATGCCACGGCATCACGGGTGGTGACATGCTCAAACACAATGCGCAAATTCGGAAAGCGCTGCGTCAGCGGCGCAAGTATCCGGTCGATAAAAATTTTCTCTCTGTCAAAAACATCCACATCGGGATCCGTCACTTCACCGTGCACCAACAATGGCAGATTATTCTTTTCCATTGCCTCCAGGGCAGCATAGCTTTTGGCAATATCGGTCACCCCGGCATCTGAATTCGTCGTTGCGCCCGCCGGGTACAATTTCACACCCTGCACTACCCCGCTCTCTTTTGCCCGGATAATTTCTGCTGGCGGCGTATTATCCGTCAGATAGAGCGTCATCAATGGCTCAAAACCGGATTGCAGCATTGTCGGCAATGCTGCCCGTATTCGTGCGCGATACGCCAGTGCCATATCAGTGGTTACAACCGGCGGTTTAAGGTTCGGCATAATAATGGCACGCGCAAATTGTTTTGCTGTATGGGGTAGCACGGCGCGCAGCTGCTCGCCGTCGCGCAAATGCAGATGCCAATCATCAGGGCGAGTAATGGTTATGCTGGTCACGTTTTACCAGGTGTTATTTTGATTGGTTGCATTATAGCGCAGCCATTTCGGCTATTCGGGATATCCTGTTGCCTTCAAGTCTAGCGCCAACTGATAAAGTGTATTTTTGTTTTCGCCAGTAATCGCTGTAGCCAGTTTAACTGCCTGCTTTAATGGCAATTCAGCGAGCAAACATTCTAATGTATGCCGAGCCTGTTCGCTGGTCTCGGATTTATCCAGGATTTCTGCACCGGATAGCAACAAAACAAACTCGCCTTTTTGCTGATTGGTATCTGCCTGGAGCCAGGCAAGTGTTTCTTCCAGTGTACCCGTATGGATCGTTTCAAATAACTTGGTTAATTCCCGGGCGATGGTCAATTGGCGTTGTGCCCCAAAGGTATCCATCATATCAGCCACACATTCCAGGATACGATGAGGCGCTTCATAAAATATCAACGTACACTGCTGCGATTTTAACGCGGTCAACTCACGTTTGCGCAACCCGGTTTTAGCAGGCAAAAAACCATAAAACAGAAAATGAGGATTCGCAATACCGGCTGCTGACATTGCGCAAACAGCGGCATTAGCACCTGGAACCGGAATAACCGGATAACCTTGTTCACGCACGCATTTAACCAGAATTGCGCCGGGATCAGAAATACCCGGCGTACCTGCGTCAGTCACCAAGGCAACACTTTTCCCGGAATTCAATAGCGCCAATATTTTGTTTGTAACCGCCGCCTCATTGTGTTGGTGCAAGCTGACCAGCTTTGCCGTGATGGAATGCGCTGCTAATAAATGTCTGGAATTTTGTATGTGCTCAGCCGCAACCACATCCACTTTCGTCAGTACATCCAACGCACGCAAGCTGATATCGCTTAAATTTCCTATTGGTGTGGCAACCACATATAATGCAATTTTTTCCAGCATAATCCTCACTATGCAACGTTTTCTGACAATTGTTCTGGCGCTAATCTTTGCACTATACGGCAGCCAGATGGCAATGGCCACTCATCCGGAAGAACATTCTGAACCGTACAGCGCGTCCGAACCGCCCCTAGTGCCACATATTGCGCTGCTATTACCGCTAGAGTCGCCGTCATTTGGAGCGGCGGCCAACATCGTAAAAGACGGTTTTGTAACCGCCGCAATGCGCGGACAACCACTACCATTGATCATCCGGATATATTCCACCACGGACGATCCACTCGATATTCTCGTTACTTATTATGAAGCAGTAACTGCTGGCGCTGTATTCGTTGTGGGGCCACTTACCCGCGATGGTGTTTCGGCCATGGCTTCCAGCAACCTGTTAAAAGTACATACTTTAGCATTGAATACAGTGGATAATACTGCGACATTGCCACCCAAATTTTATTTGTTTGGCTTGCAAATGGAAACAGAGGCCGGTCAAATCGCAAAATTGGCGCAGAATAGCGGCAGGAGCCATGCCATCGTCATCGGCGATGACGGCCCGTTATCCAAACGCTTGCAAAATGCTTTCATACAACGATGGCAAAGTGAGGAAGGCAAAACCGCTGAATCATTCCGCTATTCCGAGGATCCAGCCAGACTGCAGCAATTTCGCAATTTGACAGTAGGCAGCAATCATCTGGTTTTCCTAGCTCTGGATTCCGCCAAATCACGAGTGCTGCGGACATACCTTGACCCGGATGTGCCAGTGTATGCCACATCGCAGATTTTTACCGGCGCCAACAACTTCCTGCTCAATAATGACCTGAATGGCATCCAGTTTCTCGATATGCCTTGGTTAATACAACCCGATCATCCTGCTGTCATGGCCTACCGCCACACCGACAAAGCCCAGAGTCCCGACATGGAACGGCTTTATGCCTTGGGTATTGATGCGTTCCGTTTGATGACCTACCTACTGCAACCACAATCCGTTGAAGAAATTTCTTTTGACGGTGTAACCGGGTATATTCATTTTGCACCACCCAATCAATTTATCCGTGAAGCCGTTGCTGCTCAATTTGAGCAAGGTAAAGTACGGCTTCTGGATATACAAAAAAATACCACAGAAAATGAAGGGCAGTGATGCCGAGCAAATAGCCGTATCGTATTTGCAACGGCAACATTTAGTGCTGATCGCACAGAACTACCGCTGCCGTTTTGGAGAAATTGACCTGATTATGCGTGACGGCACCACTTTGGTTTTTATCGAGGTCCGCATGCGAGCCAACGAAATATTCGGCGGCGCTGCAGCCAGTATCACACCGGCAAAACAGGCCAAACTACTGCGCACCGCACGGCATTATTTATCTGGATTAAACAACGAACCATCCTGCCGTTTTGATGCGCTACTGCTATCAGGTGTAAATGGCCAGGAAATTGAATGGATCAAAAATGCGTTTGGTGAATGATCTACTCGTCATTTCAGGTCTATACCACTTTGTTCTTCATTCTTTCTGTTATGATATTTGAAATACTGGTTTCAAAATAATCATAAAAAGAATGCTATGGCAGAACAATTCCTAAAAATCAGGAATGCAAATAAATCTTTTACAAAAGAAGGGAATAGCTTACCTGTCTTGAATGACATTAGCCTAGATATGTATACAGGAGAATTCCTAGCCATTCTAGGGCCATCAGGATGTGGAAAATCAACTTTGCTGAATATTTTGGCTGGCCAGAACAGTCTAGATGATGGTTCTATTTCGTATCCTGACAAACCAACAAAGAATTTAAATGATCGAAATCGAATTGCTGTTGTGTGGCAGGAAGAGTCCTTAATACCATGGAAAACTGCGTATGGCAATATCGAGTTCTCTCTTATTGCAACTCAAATTCCTGATAAGTGTCGTGAAGAAGTATCAATCAAATGGTTGCATGCTGTAGGACTCAAAGGATTTGAAGACTACTATCCCTCGCAGCTTTCACAAGGGATGCGCAAACGAGTAGCTTTAGCAGCTGCACTTTCTACTCATCCACATTTACTGCTGATGGATGAACCTTTTGGTGCACTTGATGTTTATTCCAAATTACAGATAGAGAAGGAAGTTGTACGCTTGTGGGAGCAATTAGATACTACCATTATCCTGGTTACTCATGATGTCCAAGAAGCGATAGCTCTCTCTGATAGAATCGTAATTTTGACTCAAAGACCGGCAAAAATTAAATCAATACGTGAAAATCCTTTACCACGTCCGCGTAATTTAGATGCACTCTACGGAAATATAGATTTTCATAATCTTGTTAGAGAACTATGGGTGGAATTAACACAACAGGATTAACTAAATGACATCATGGCATTTACAGGTTTTGCGCTGGAGCTTAATTATTCTGCTTATAACAATCTGGGAGTTTTCTATTAAATATGGAGCAATAGATGTCTATTATTTTAGTTCGCCCAGCCTCATATTCAGAAACTTCCAATTTTGGTTAGAAGAAGATCTAATTTTCAAGCATTTGAGTGTGACATTATCAGAAGCAGGAGTTGGTTTCATATCGGGGTTGATATTGGGAATTACATTAGGCTTCTTATTTGCCGCTAATCCGAGAATTGATGCCATTTTACAACCCTTTATTACGATAATGAATGCAATGCCCCGTATTGCTTTTGCACCATTAATAATTCTTTGGTTTGGGTTTGGGTTTCTCTCTAAAGTTGTTATTGTGATCTCCCTTGTCTTTTTTGTAGTTTTCTTCAATACCTACCGTGGTTTCAAGGAAATCAATCCGATATTACTTAAGAATGCAGCTGTATTAGGAGCTACTCGCTACCAAATTCTAAGGCACATTTATCTTCCTGCCACTGTGTCTTGGACATTCGCCAGTCTTCGTGTCAGTGTTGGCTTTGCCATTATCGCGGCAATTCTAGGTGAGTATATTGGTTCCAGTGCTGGCATTGGTTTTCTCATTAACAATGCTCAATCAAATTTCGATGCTACTGGTGTCATGACAGGATTGGCTCTTTTGACAATTGTTGTTGCTATCCTCGATGTTCTTCTTAAACGCATTGAATCACATTTCACTAAGTGGCAGGTTGTTGACCAATCGGAGGAAAGTAAAATATGAAAAACTTATCATTCATCATATCTTTATTCTTTTTATTAATATCAAGTAATGTCTTGTGCCAGCAACCTCATCTTGAAAAGATAAAAATTGCAAGTGGCGGACACTTAGTACACTTTATGCCTTTCGATCTTGCTGTTGCGAAGGGTTTTTTTATTGATGAAGGCTTGGATCCAGAAATCATTTTCTTACAAGGTGGAACTGCTACTGCCCAAGCACTTTTGGCAAATCAAGTAGACTTTAGTCTCAATAGCATAGATCACGCATTTAAAGCAGCAATTCAAAGAAAAGATAATTTGCGGATGGTAGTATTGCTCAATAAGCTTCCTGGTATGACATTAGTTGTAGATTCAAGATTGCGCAACGATATTAAAGATATATCTGATTTGAAAGGAAAATCTCTTGGCGTCACTTCTAAAGGCTCTGCTACACACATGGTTTTGGCATCGTTGCTTAGCAATGCTAACATAAACCCTGCTGATGTAACTATTTTTGATGTTGGATCTTCAACTTTTCCTCCAGCGCTGAAAAATCAGCAAATTGTAGGAGGAATCGCCTTAGAGCCCTTTGCATCTACCCTAGTTGAGCAAGGAAAAGCTTTCATTCTTGCTGATTTGAACACTTTAAGAGATACAGAACGTTATTTAGGTGGAGTATACAACCAAGCGGGTGTCTTAACGCGACAGGATGTTATCGACAATCGCCCTGATCTAGTGCAGAAAGTAGTTAATATTCATATCCGTGCACTCAGCTGGATTAGAGAACATACTCCACAGGAAATCACTGATGCTTTACCAGGAAAAATTGTTGGGTCAGATAAGATTAGATATGCGAAAACGCTTGATAAGCTGAAGGAATTTTATAGTTTGGACGGAATCATTAATCCCAAAGGAGTAGAAAATGTGTATCATTCTATGATGACATCAGGGACTCTTGCCAATAAAAATACCATTCTAAATCGAGAAAAATTTTTTACTAACTACTTTGTCGAAAAATCGCAATCTGACTCTATAATTAAAAAAAACATATCAACAAATAATAATGAATAATGCTTCATTTAAACCTCAAGCTTCTTGAGCAATCCACTTGCGTAAATGAACTATTTTGGGCTGCAATTAGCGCTCTTATTGGCGCTTTTATTGCTTTTATTTTTTGGTTTGTCATAAAAAGACCTGAGGAAATAGAACAAAAGGCGGAATTAGAAAAAATAACAGCTCGTTTGGATGAAGCTAACCGAAAGTTAAATGAAGACGAAAACACACAACAAAAGAAATTGGGTTTTGTACCCATAACTGTAGGATTAAAATCGTTTGAAGATCGTATTTGCCAAAGAATGAGCACTGCTAATAAAAGCGTCAAGCTTTGTCTTTCAACTCCGCTAATATACTCATTAAAAGCTCATCCATGGAGAACATATAGTCGGAAATCTTTAAATCAAAATTACTCTGACTACTGGCCAAACGATTTCTGTGAGGAATTTAGGAAAATTCTTATTAAACATAGAAACACATATCAGGAACGACTTGAGGTTGAATTAATATTTCTCGATGAAAGATCAATTAAAAATCTCCTTCAAGAATTGAATCCTAGTGTACCTTATGCTGAATATAGCGAATCACTCAACTTCTTTATTGATGAAGTACTGAGAAATGATGAGAAAGCAGGCGAAACACTGTGTAAATTAGATGTGCATCGCGTCATGAAAATTCCTTTTTACCTTGCATTATTCGATGTTGAAGAGGAAAAAAATAGTAGAGGTATTGTGGCATTTGCAAATGACCGCACTTTGCTTCATGAACACAAGAGTAATAAAACAACTCAAGATCTTAATGGAACCAGAAATCTTGCTGAGAATCTACAGTCTTATGAATTTACTAACCCGGCTGTTGTTCGATTCATGAACCAGTTATTTGATCAAACAAAACTCTTGAGTGATCAGCAATTAACAAGTTTTTTAGAGATTTGTATTACTAATGGTTTTTCTTGGTCTGCAATTGCTCATGGAGTTTCTGGCGATGGCAAGGAATTGAAGCCCCATGCCACTCTGCTTCATACTACTGGGAGTATTGACACTAAACTATGACATTAACTATTGCATTACGAGGTTATCATTGGTCACAAGGGGAATTGGAGACAACATCTCCAGAAGGTATTTTTTATCTTGCCCTCAACATGACATCGGCATGTAATTACCGTTGCCCTTATTGTTTCGTGGGATTGAAGAACCTTAGACCCTCACCAAATGAGCTTAATGTTGACGAAAAGAAACGCTTGATAAATCAAGCAGCGAACTGCGGTGCCAAGGTTGTAGTTATGCCAGGTCGAGGTGAACCATTAGCCGATCCAGATTTCTGGAGCATCCTCGAAGAAGCAAATCGATCTGGTCTCTGGGTAGTAGTTTATACTAATGGTCATTTCTTGGATCGTGAAAAGATTATTCGCCTTAAACAGGCGGATATTTCGCTTTATCTCAAAGTGGATTCCTTTGATGAAAAGATTTATGAAACAATGGTTGGTAAGAAGGGTGTATTCGCTCGCATTCGAAGAAACCTTGATTTACTCGTCGAGCACTTCCACGAGCCACTGATTGATAACAACAGAATCATTTCTCGAGTTGGAATTAATTCGGTTGTCTCCGTTCAATCTGCGGCTTCTATACCAGAGATAGATGAATGGTGTGCTGATCGTCAGATATTTTATACTTGTCGTTCACCAGTTAAGGTTGGTGAAGCCGATCTAACTTGGAATTTTTTGGTAGAAAAGCAAGCCGATAAATTGCGAGCTATAGGACGCAAATATGCTGATCGAAATTTCACTTCTGCAACTGAAGCAGGGCAATGTGGCATTTACAGATTTGGGATTACAGTTGAGAATACTGGTGAAATTTATGTCTGCCCAGATGCGCGAGAGGGATTTGGACGCATCGGAAACATTCGTAATCAGTCTCTTCATGAACTCATCCGCAGACGAAATACGCTTTATCCACTTAATTCCTCCCCCGGGTATTGTTTTGTAAAATCCTTAAGGAATCCTGAAGAGCAGGCAACTTCAGCTGAATCACAGTCTAAAACTACGACAGAATCTATTCCTATTTTCTCGATTAAATCAAATTTAGGCTTGTGATTTTATATCTAAAATCTATGCAAAACTTCTAAAGAATAGACTAATTATCATTACTGATCACAATTAAATAACTACTGATCAGAACAGGTAGTTGTCTAGTTTTTACAAATGAATACTGCGCCCGCCATCCACAGCAATAATCTGCCCGGTGATATAAGGGGCATCGACAATCAGAAACTGCACTGTTTTGGCAATATCATCCGGTTCGCCGCAGCGTTTGAGCAGTGTACTGGCGATAATATGTTGGCGCGCCGCTTCGTCGGCCCACTCCCCATCTTCCGGCCATAAAATAGGCCCTGGCGAAACACCATTGACACGCACGTCGGGCGCCATTTCCACGGCCAGCGACTTGGTCAGTGATAATAGCCCGCCTTTGGCAGCATTGTAGATTACGTAATTCTTTAATGGCCGTTCGGTATGGATGTCGACGATATTCACGATGCAGCCACGTTGCACTTTCAGAAATGGAGCTGCCGCTTGGGATAAAAACAGTGGCGCCCTAAGATTGCTGCCAACCAGATCGTCCCAATCTTCCAGCGTACAGTGCTGAAGTAGTGTCGGGAAAAAACTCGAGGCGTTGTTAATCAATACATCCAGTTGCCCGAACCGATTGGCTGCCTTTTCGATCAATTCGGGCAATAATTCTGTGTCGAGCAGATCTGCCTGCACCAAAGCCACTGAATCGGGACGCTTTTGAGTTAATTCATCGTACAATACCTTGGCTTCATCGAGTGAAGACCGGTAATGCACAACCAATCTGGCACCTTGTGCATGCAACCTGCGGCAGATGGCGGCACCCACCCGCTTTGCGCCACCAGTAACCAATATCACTTTCCCTTGCACATACGCCTCCTTCAAAGTGCTGCTAAACTATGGCTCGTTTCATTGACAACTTTTGCAATTTACCACAAAGAAATATTCCTGCTTATGTCTTTACATGCCACCTTGCCGCCTGCCAGTGAAATCGCACTGGCTCACAGTCACGCTGTACAAACGTTAATTCGCGATAAAATTCATGCAGCGGGCGGTTGGATTTCATTTGAGCAGTTTATGAATCTGGCGTTGTATGCACCGGGAATGGGTTATTACAGTAGCGGAGCAACCAAACTGGGCAGCGCGGGTGATTTTGTCACGGCACCGGAAATTTCTTCGTTGTTTGGCCGCACATTGGCATTACAGGTTTTACAGATTTCCCAACAAATTAAACACGCTGATATTCTCGAATTTGGTGCCGGATCCGGAAGATTGGCACTGGATATACTGCTCGAATTGGAAAAATCCAATGCTTTACCTGGAAAATATTTTATTCTGGAAGTCAGTGCCGAACTCCGGCAGCGGCAACAAGCACTGTTCACCAATAAAGCGCCGCACCTTGTGCAGGTAATCGAATGGTTAGAGCAATTACCCGCTCAATTTACTGGCACCATTCTCGCCAATGAAGTGCTGGATGCAATGCCCGTCCATATTGTGACGTGGCATAATAATGAGTTGTTTGAACGCGGTGTTACTTGGCAAAACAATCAGTTTGCCTGGCAAGATCGCCCTATTAATCATGCAGAACTCAGTCACAGTGCCAGACAGTTACTGCCTCAGATCAATCCGGACAATCGCTTAGCCTATTCCTATGTAAGCGAAATTAATCTTACCGCTGGCCACTTTATGCGTAGCCTGACAAGCATCTTACAACAAGGCGTCATTCTATTGATTGACTATGGTTTTGGCCGTAGCGAGTACTATCATCCCCAGCGCAATCAAGGCACACTGATGTGCCACTACCGGCATTATGCACATGATGATCCGTTTTACCTGCCTGGCCTGCAAGATATCACCAGCCATGTTGATTTTAGTGCAATCACTCAGGCTGCGGAAGATAGCGGATTACCACTTTTAGGTTATACCACCCAAGCTTATTTTTTGATTAATTGCGGCATTACCGGAATCCTTGCACAAACACCCGCAGAAGATACGAACAGCTTTTTGCCACAATCCAGTCAACTGCAAAAACTGATCAGCCCTGCTGAAATGGGTGAATTGTTTAAGGTCATTGCTTTTGGAAAAAACTTTTCTGAATCCCTTATCGGGTTTAGTGCTGGTGATATGAGTCGTTTATTATAAATTTTTAGTAAAGAAAACGAAAATAATGCCGATATCAAATTCGGCAAATTTTCTCATAGTTTTAGCCATCGCTTTTCAACGAAATTTCTTGTAGTGCAAAAGCTCGCAAAAAGCAGAGTTGAGTAAGCACTACACCCTAAACTAAAATCTTGAGATCGGATTAATGTTGATTTTTAACAAGCTGGAATTCAGCCAGAACTTCCGCAGTATCCTAGAGCAAGCTGGGCAAATTCCTCCATTTCCAGAGACTGCTCGCGAACTTTTGAAGCTACGTAATAATCCCGATGCGAATCTAGAACAACTCACCGGCTTAATTGAAAAAGACCCCAGTTTGGCAGCTTTTATTCTAAAGTATGCCCGCATGTCTATTTTTGGCTACGGCAACCGGATTACTTCTGTCCATCATGCCATATCTTTGGTATTAGGTTTTAATACTGCACTCAATCTTACGATGAGTATTGCCTCGTCGGGTTGTCTCAAGCTACCCAATCATGGCGCACTGGGCCGTGTTCGTATCTGGAGCCAAACATTGGAATGCGCCGCATTATGCCGCGAACTCTGTCATATCATGACAAAGAAAAACCTTATAAACTGTGAGCTTATTTATCTCAGCGGGTTATTCCACAATTTTGGATATCTATTATTTGGGCATCTCTACCCTAAAGAATTCTCTTATCTAAATGATTTGGTTACTCGCTATCCGGGGCAGGATGCGCGCTCACTCCAGTTACAGGTTTTCGGTATCACACATGATACAATTGGCATGTATCTGATCAAATCATGGAATTTACCGGAAGAGATTGCAATCACCGTAGCTGAACAACACTTCCCGGATTACTCTGGGAAACATGCGTCTTACGTCAAGCTGATCGCCGTTGCCAATCGGTTACTACAAAATCCTATGTTGACTGATGGCTGCCCCTATGTCGACACGACAATACTCATGGGAAGCCTAGGAATCAATGAATTGGAAGCTAACGCGGCGCATGAGAAAGTCCATGGGTGTCAAAGCGAATTTCTCACACTGGCCCAAGAGTTGGTAGCTTAGAAGGATCAAGGATCAACAGTGCGATCTACCGTCGTCAGTGTAATCGACTCCCAATGACAATTTTAACTTTTCAACCTGTATTGAGTTAAACTAGGCATTTATGCCTAATTTTTATCATCCCGATCAAATTATCCGTCCGGAAATTCTCGCGCTTTCCGCTTATCATGTACCGCCTGCAACAGGCATGATCAAGCTGGACGCGATGGAGAACCCATACCCGTTACCACTCGTAATACGTGACGAAATTGCACAATTAACGGCAAATGCGCCGGTAAACCGCTATCCCGATGCAAGTGCCGCTCAACTTAAAGCAACATTACGTCAGGCTTTGGCTATTTCCGATGACATGGATATCCTGCTAGGTAATGGATCGGATGAAATCATCCAGATCATTGCCATGGCACTAGCTCGGCCTGGTGCAGTATTAATGAGTGTTGAGCCTGCATTTGTCATGTTCAAAATGATCGCCGCATTCGCAAACATTCAATATGTTGGAATACCTTTACAAAAAGATTTCTCGCTCGATTTGGGAACCATGTTAGCCGCAATTGCAGAACATAAACCTGCCGTCATTTTCCTGGCCTATCCTAACAATCCAACCGGAAATTTATTTGACCCCGCAGCTATTTTAAGCATTATTCAGGCAACTTCTGGCATTGTTGTTGTCGATGAAGCTTACCATGCATTTGCTGATGCAAGCTTTATGGATAAACTAGCCCAGCACCCCAATCTATTGTTAATGCGGACACTGTCCAAGTCAGGATTGGCCGGCCTAAGACTGGGGCTATTAATCGGCCGGTCTGAATGGTTAGTGCAACTGGAAAAGGTGCGTTTGCCTTATAATATTGGCATAATGACGCAATTAATTGCTGAGAAGGTATTGCACCATACCGCAGTATTATCAGAGCAAGCGGAAGCGATCAAGTCGGAACGCACAAAAATGAGAACATTTCTTGGTACAATAGCAAATATTGAGGTATATCCTTCGGACGCTAATTTTATTTTGTTTCGTATCCATGCAGCCAGCCAAATCTTTCAGGCACTTAAGCAACGCAAGATACTCATCAAGAATCTTGATGGCACACATCCATTATTAGAAAATTGTTTGCGTGTAACGGTAGGTACACCCGATGAAAACTCTCAATTTTGCACAACATTACACACCATACTGAGTGAATCAGTTTAAAATCCACTCAAATTCCTTGTATTAATCAAAGATTTTATTCTATGCGCCGGGCACAAGTTACACGAAATACGCTGGAAACTCAGATCAGCATCAATCTGAACTTGGATGGAACAGGCAAATCTGTTCTGGAAACAGGCGTGCCTTTTCTGGATCATATGCTCGACCAGATTGCTCGCCATGGCATGATAGATCTTGAAATTATTGCCAAAGGTGACTTGCATATCGATGCACATCACACGGTGGAAGATATTGGCATTACTTTTGGCCAAGCCTTTATCAAAACAGTAGGGGACAAAAAAGGATTGCGCCGCTATGGGCATGCCTACGTACCGCTTGACGAAGCGTTGTCACGTGTAGTCATAGACCTATCCGGGCGTCCCGGTTTGGTATTCAATGTTGATTTTGTCCGGGCGCGTATTGGTGATTTTGATGTCGATCTCATCCATGAATTTTTTCAGGGATTCACTAATCATGGCTTGATAACGCTGCATATCGACAATATCTCCGGAACGAATGCGCACCATCAGGCTGAAACCGTGTTTAAAGCGTTTGGGCGTGCGTTGCGCATGGCTATAGAACATGATTCAGCGGCAAGCGGGATTATTCCATCCACCAAAGGCACTTTATAAGTAACCTTGTTTAACCACATCATTGTATGACTGATATCGTAATTGTTGATTATGGAATGGGAAATTTACGTTCCGTACAGAAAGCGTTTGAACATGTTGCACCGGCTGCCTCGATTGCAGTCACCAGCGATCCGGATATCGTGCGGAAAGCCAAACGTGTCGTCGTACCAGGACAAGGCGCCATGCGCAATTGCATGCATGAGCTGGAAATTCGTGGATTACGTGAAGCCGTCATGGAAGCAGCTGTTCACAAACCGTTTCTTGGCATCTGTATCGGCTTACAAATGTTGTTTGAAGAAAGTGAGGAAGGACATGTGAAAGGTTTAAATATCCTGCCTGGCAAGGTCGTGCACTTTCCTGCCACGGCCATGACGACAGCAGACGGACAAAAACTTAAAGTACCGCATATGGGCTGGAATCAAGTTTATCAGGCTATCGAACACCCTTTATGGGAAGGTATCGCAGAAGATGCGCGTTTTTATTTCGTGCACAGTTATTATGTCGAGACCACTGATTCCGCATCAATCGCAGCACGAAGCAATTATCCTTTCCCATTTACTTGTGCTGTTACAAAAGATAATATTTTCGCTGTACAGTTCCATCCAGAAAAAAGCCAATTGGCAGGATTAACCTTATTAAGTAATTTTGCCAAATGGACACCCCATTTCCAAAACTAGAAAGTAATAAATTGACTCTATTAATCAACTATTAACTCTGATTAAGCCATGCTGATTATTCCTGCAATAGATCTCAAAGATGGACACTGTGTTCGTCTCAAACAAGGCGTTATGGAAGATGCGACCGTATTTTCCAAAGAACCCAGTGAAATGGCAACACATTGGTTAAGCCAAGGTGCGAGGAGACTTCATCTTGTCGATTTAAACGGTGCATTTGCCGGCAAACCAAGAAATGAAGCAGCAATATGTGAAATTGTGCGAGCCATTAATAACCAGATTCCAATTCAACTGGGCGGCGGCATTCGTGATCTCGATACAATCGAACGTTATCTGGACAATGGTATCACCTACATCATTATTGGTACTGCAGCGATTAAAATTCCCGGTTTCTTGCAAGATGCTTGCAATGCCTTCCCGGGCCAGATTATGGTTGGATTGGATGCAAAAGATGGCAAGGTTGCTGTTGATGGCTGGTCTAAAATAACCGGGCATGACGTAGTCGATCTGGCAAGAAAATTTGAAGGCTACGGCGTAGAAGCGGTTATTTACACCGATATCGGCAGAGATGGCATGCTCAGCGGCATCAATGCCAAGGCCACAGTTGAATTGGCCAGAGAATTAACCATACCAATCATTGCCAGCGGCGGGATTACCAATATTGATGATGTGCACATACTGTGCGAAATTGAATCAGAGGGTATTATAGGTGCAATTACCGGCCGCGCTATCTATGAAGGTTCGCTGGATTTCAAGGAAGCCCAGATTTTGGCTGACAAACTGAGTAAGAGTACCGGTATCTCATAAAATAAGCCCTTGCAACTGAAGATTATTACAATTCATCCCCCTTATTCTCACAACCGGTTTTTAAAACTGATGAGCCTCGCTAAACGTATTATTCCATGTCTGGATGTAACCAATGGACGTGTTGTTAAAGGTGTTAACTTTGTTGAATTACGTGACGCAGGTGATCCGGTAGAAATCTCACGCCGCTATGATGAACAAGGCGCTGATGAACTGACTTTTCTGGACATCACAGCCAGCTCTGATAATCGCGATCTAATTCTGCATATCATTGAGGAAGTCGCTGCGCAGGTATTTATTCCGTTAACCGTTGGCGGCGGTGTGCGTCAGGTTGCTGATGTTCGCCGGTTACTCAATGCCGGCGCTGATAAAGTTAGCATCAACACATCGGCAGTACTGAATCCGCAACTGGTTGCCGATGCCTCAGATCATTACGGTTCTCAATGCATCGTTGTGGCGATTGATGCCAAGCAAGTTAGCTCAGCCGGAGAGTCGCCACGCTGGGAGGTTTTTACCCATGGCGGACGCAAAGTAACCGGTATTGATGCCATTGAGTGGGCAAAAAAAATGCAATCCCTGGGAGCCGGTGAAATTTTACTCACCAGCATGGATAGAGATGGCACACGTAACGGTTTTGATATCGCCTTGACCCGCGCTGTTTCAGATGCGGTTGATATACCGGTTATTGCCAGCGGCGGCGTTGGCAATCTGGATCATTTGGTTGCAGGCATTCTGCAAGGACATGCAGATGCTGTATTAGCAGCTAGTATCTTTCACTATGGCGAATTTACCGTGCAGCAAGCCAAACAGTATATGGCACAGCATGGTATTGAAGTACGGTTATAGTGTTAGAATTGTTGGCGGAATTTGTAACATAACTCTAAAAAGTCCTAATTTATTTATGCCTGATACCTGGCTTAGCAAAATCAACTGGTCTGAAGATGGACTGATACCAGTGATCGCTCAGGAAGCGGATAGTGGTAAAATTCTTATGGTTGCGTGGATGAACCGGGATGCACTTAAGCTGACGGTAGAAAAACGTGAAGCAGTATACTGGTCACGTTCGCGCAAAAAACTTTGGCATAAAGGTGAAGAATCTGGTCACATTCAAAAAATAAAAGATATCTATTTGGATTGTGATGAAGATGTACTGCTTCTCATCGTGGAACAAATTGGAGGAATTGCCTGCCATACCGGCAGACACAATTGTTTCTTTCAGAGACTGGAAGGTAATGAGTGGATCATCGCAGCTCCCGTTATTAAAGATCCGGAAGAAATCTACAATAAATGAGTGACATAACTATTCTTCGCCGCCTGGCAGAAACCATTGAATCACGTAAATCAGCCGATGCAAACAGCTCATACGTAGCCAAGCTGCTTCATGGCGGGCAAGATAAAATACTCAAGAAAATAGCGGAAGAATCTGCTGAGACATTGATGGCTTCGAAAGATGGTAATGCAGAACAGGTTATTTATGAAACAGCAGATTTGTGGTTTCATTGCCTAGTATTACTCGCCTACCATGGACTTACGCCGGATGATGTTTTGAAAGAGCTGGAAAGACGCGAAGGTGTATCGGGTATTCAGGAAAAAGCATCACGAACAACGGATTAAAAAATGGATAACTGTATTTTTTGCAAAATTGCAAGAAGAGAAATTCCTTCTAATAAAATCTATGAAGATGAAGAAATTATTGCCTTTAATGACATCAACCCCGTTGCACCTGTTCATTTCTTGCTGATTCCTAAGCTGCATATTGATTCACTCGCCGATGTTCAAGATAATCATCAGATTTTATTAGGTAAAATGCTATTATTGGCACAGAAATTGGCAAAAGAACAAGGCTGCGAAGATGGCTTCCGCACCATTATCAATACCGGCCGTGTAGGTGGCCAGGAAGTATTGCATTTGCATTTCCATATCATCGGTGGCCGGGAACGCCTGCCCGGAATGATTCATCATGGCTAGGCCAGTACTGTTCCATTTAAAAGGAGAAAGTAATGGGCACATTCAGCATTTGGCATTGGATTATCGTATTGGTCATTGTTGTTCTGGTATTCGGTACAAAGAAATTACGCAATCTGGGTAATGATCTGGGAAGCGCCTTAAAAGGATTCAAAGAAGGCATGAAAGAATCAGATACTGAAAATACTCTATCGCAATCAACCTCTATGAATGAATCAGTGATAGAAGTCACGGCAAGCAAGGAAGCTTCCGTGAACACCTTCAAAGACAGCAAATCAGCAACTGAAACCAGAAACAGCGCACCACAGTCAACCAGCGTAAATAACCAGATAACAGACGCAGAAATCAAGGAAAAAACGCAAACTAGAACGTAGATATTCCATTAATCTGCGAAATTTCTAGGCATAATTAGGTCTGACCGATGATTTCATTAATCCAGTCTCAATCAGCAAAACAACATGTTTGACATCAGTTTTATGGAACTACTGGTCATTTCTATGGTTGCATTGATCGTGATTGGACCCGAACGGCTACCCACTGTAGCGCGTACATTGGGAAATTTATACGGACGCTGCCGGAACTTCGTGTATAGCGTTAGAACCGACATCCATAATGAAATGCGTATGGAAGAACTGAAGAACATGCAATCTTCGGTGCAGGAAACGGTTCAATCCATTGAAGATTCCGTGCAACAAGGCGTTGATCAGTTAAAAACAACCGTTGCTGATGTCAAAACTGAAGATAATTCGCCTGTAAACCTGTCCACATCACAATCTCATGAAGAATCCGGGCAACCGGTCTCAGGTAGCAATGAATCTTCCAACAACTCCCTTGATAACGAAAAAAAATAGTAGTCCGGCTGTCTATATGATGTCTATTGATGCTCATTTAGCGTACCCGTCCCACAGCAATCACCATGCTTGAAGGCTCATTCCTATCACACTTGGTAGAACTACGTACCAGAATGATACGTATTCTGGGCGGACTCATGCTGGGCTTTCTTCCCTGTGCCTTTTTCGCGCGAGAACTCTACACCTTGTTGGCGCAACCGCTGCTGGAGAAACTACCGCAAGGCGGCCAGATGATCGCCACGGATGTCGCGACACCTTTCTTTGTACCGATGCAAGTCGCCATGATGATGGCTTTCGTCATTACATTACCGCACACTTTTTATCAAATGTGGGCTTTTGTCGCACCAGGACTCTATTCTCATGAAAAACGTATGGCGCTGCCTTTGGTCATTGGCAGCAGCTTTCTGTTCTTTTGCGGTATGGCATTTGCCTACTTTGCAGCGTTGCCATTGGTATTTGAGTTCATTACTTATTTTGCGCCGGAAGGCGTCGCTGTAATGACAGACATCAGCAAATACCTGAGCTTTGTTTTATCCATGTTCCTCGCATTTGGTATCACTTTTGAAGTACCGGTATTTGTTATCATATTAGTCAGAACAGGCGTAATCACTATTGAGAAGCTAAAGGAAATCCGCCCCTATGTAATTGTCGGCGCATTCGTCATTGCTGCCATCATTACACCACCCGATGTCGTTTCGCAATTTATGCTGGCAGTACCTTTGTGCCTGCTTTATGAGTTGGGTATATTCATCGCTGCTTTTATGATAAAGAAACAGGATCAAGAAACTCAATCTGATGCGTCAACACCTACCCAAACAGATCCTTCAGAACAGAAAGATATTCCTACAAAAACAGACTGACCGATTTGATACCTGTCCCCAACAAGGATAGATAGAAATCGTTATAATGCAACCAACCCGATCCTTCTTACTCTAAAAAACAACCCATTTATGGATGTCTATCTTCGAGGAGATCAGCGATGTCAAATAGCCTTCATGTTATTGATTTAACAAAATTAGCTGTTGTATCTGCCAGTATTTTCAGTCTGTTTGCTGTCGATATCGCGTTCGCACAATCGCCGAATGCAGATCATCGTAATCAGCCACCTTCAAATTCACAGAACCTGACTCCTCAGCCCGCACCCGAAAGCCCGCCGGATCTCGGCAGACCGCCAAGATCCATTCATCGCGTTGGCACCGCCATTAGCACGCCGCGAAACAGCATCAGTATTAAGAGCACAGATGCTGGAACTATCCCCAGGCAACCGCCTACATCAGGATGCATCAATTGCGGCATTGTTGATTTCGTTAATAAAATGGGGCAAGGGAATAACCTGAATGCAATCGCAAGCGGCATCGTCGCTGGAACAGTCGCCAGGGAAATCATCCGCCCACATGGCACCAATCAACCAGACACGACGGGCGGCGCGCCTGGCAATCACGGCGGCAATATGGCTAATTCAGGCAATCCGTATCAAATCGGCATCACTATGAGCGATGGCAGGCAAGCAATCATCGCACTGCCTGATGCGGCCAGCTTCCAGCAAGGCGATAGAGTTAAGCTGATCGATGGCGTGCTGGTCCTTGATCGCTAATGAAGGTTATCATCCAGAGAACTGCCTGTATGTTTTATAAACTTCACCCTGCACAGCCCATGATGCCGCCATTTGCAAATGCTTCATTCATTGAAAAACACAATTGAATTCTTCAATCCTCAAGAAAATTGAACTTCCGATTGAAGGGATGACATGTGCTGCCTGCGCGGCACGTATCGAAAAGAATCTAAACAAGCTCGCCGGTGTGCATGCGGTTGTCAACTTCGCCAATGAAAAAGCGCATGTCAATTATGATGAAAGCCAAATTAAAATGGATGCGTTGATTAGTGCCATAGAAAAATCCGGTTTTCATATTGCTCCGCAATCTGTGCAACTGCAATTGCACAAAATGACTTGCGCGGCCTGTGCCGGACATATCGAGAAAGCGCTGAATAAATTGCCCGGTGTCACAGCCACTGTGAATGTTGCAACCGAAACAGCCAAAGTGAATTTCATACCAGGTTTGGTAACGGTCGACAACTTGATCAATGCCGTGATTAATGCAGGGTATGATGCTAGCGAGATCAGTGAATCCAGCCACACCGAAGAAAAAGCACGGCGCCTGGCAGCCTATCAGGCGGAATTACGTTTGTTCTGGATTTCCTCTGCTCTCACTTTGCCGCTGGTGTTGCAAATGGGCGCCATGTTCTCAGGACATGATATGGACATGCTACCGCGATGGTTGCAATGGCTATTGGCAACCCCGGTGCAATTCTGGATTGGGTGGCGTTTCTATATTGGCGGCTGGCACTCCCTGCGTGGCGGCGGAGCCAATATGGATGTACTCGTTGCATTAGGCACCAGCATGGCCTATTTCTTCAGCGTCATAGTTACAGCATTTGCATTGAATCAGCATGTCTATTTTGAAGCCAGTGCAGCGATTATTACCCTCGTTTTGCTGGGCAAATTGATGGAGGCGCGCGCCAAAGGAAAAACTTCTGAGGCCATTGAAGCGCTGATCAGATTGCAACCTAAAACAGCCCGTATCGAACGTAATGGAGAAATTCTCGAGGTACCAGCAAGCAGCCTGCAAGTCAACGATATTTTCATCGTACGTCCGGGTGAAAATCTGCCTGTTGATGGCGTTGTCATGGAAGGATCATCCAGCATTAACGAATCCATGCTAACCGGCGAAAGCTTGCCCGTCAGCAAACAAGCGGGTGCAAAAGTCTTTGCCGCCACGCTGAATCAACAAGGTCTGCTCAAATGCCGTGCAACCAGTGTCGGAGCACACACCCAACTGGCTGCCATCATTCATTTAGTCGAAGAAGCACAAGGTTCCAAGGCACCCATCCAACGCCTGGCGGATACAATTTCTGGAATATTCGTCCCCATTGTCGTGGCGATCAGCGTCCTGACCCTGGGAATTAACTGGTGGCTCACCCATGACTTTGTTTCCGCGCTGATCAATGCTGTCGCCGTGCTGGTCATCGCTTGCCCTTGCGCACTGGGACTCGCCACACCTACCGCAATTATGGTTGGCACAGGACGCGGTGCGCAGGTTGGTGTACTGGTCAAGAATGCGGCGGCACTGGAAAATGCCGAGAAGATTCAAACCATCGTTGTCGACAAGACTGGCACCCTCACCGAAGGCAGACCGGAAGTCACCGACATTGTCCCAATTGCATCGATCAACACGCAGGACTTTTTGCAAATCGCAGCTTCCCTGGAACAAGGATCGGAACACCCGCTGGCCCGGGCGGTTCTGGACAGTGCACAGAAAATGCAATTACCCCTTCAATCCATTAATAATTTCTCAGCTATCACCGGCAGTGGCATCACGGCTCGCATAAATGGTACCCAATACCTGCTTGGCTCACCCAAATTTCTCAGGCAACAAGGCGCCACCGTGGATGAAAAGCAAATCACCGCTCTGCAGGCAGAAGGGAAAACGGTCATCGGCATTGCCTCCACTGCTAATAACGTTTCTCAAATCCTTGGTTATCTGGCCATTGCAGACCGCTTACGAGACACTTCTCTGAGAGCCATTGAACGCTTGCAATCGATGGGCATTGAAGTGGTAATGCTAACTGGCGACAATGCCGTAACCGCTGCTGCCATTGCCAAACGTACCGGCATTACGCAATATCGCGCTGAAGTTTTACCACAAGATAAAGCCGCAGAAGTCATGAAGCTGAAAGCTGATGGCAAGTTTACCGCCATGGTCGGTGATGGCATCAATGACGCACCAGCCTTGGCAGCAGCAGATGTCAGTTTTGCTATTGGCGCCGGTTCTGATGTCGCCATTGAAGCCGCTGATATCACCTTGATACGCAACGATCTAATGAGTGTTGCCGATGCCATTTCTCTCTCGCGCGCCACACTCCGAAAAATACGTCAGAATTTATTCTTTGCCTTTGTCTATAATACGCTCGGTATTCCATTGGCCGCTATCGGCATGCTCAACCCAGTGATTGCCGGCGCGGCTATGGCCATGAGTTCAGTATCGGTTGTTAGCAATTCACTGCTATTGAAACGTTGGAAAACGAATCATTAGAAAATTATTTAAAGGAAATAGCCATTATCATGCAAACCACCACCATCAAAATAAAGGGCATGACCTGCATGGGTTGCGTCAATAGCATCAAAACCGTCCTAAAGAATCTGCCCGGTGTAATCCAAACGGAAGTTACTCTCGACCCCGCCCAAGCGATTGTTCAGTACGACCCCACTAATACCAGTATTTCCCTACTTAAAGAATCTATTCTTGATGCAGGGTTCGAAGTGATTGATTAGAAAAATACTATTCAGCATTCCATGTCATCCCGATTAGTTCTATTCAGAATCATCGCTGCAAGGAGAAAAACATAATCGACACAAGAGATTCCACAACAAGTTGACACTCTTTATGCTCGTTTTGAACAGAAAGGCTAAATTGTATGAGCTTTATTGTAGAACGCAATGATGTTTGAGTGAGAATTGCACATCAATATTCTGTGATGTGCCTTTAGATGAAAAACGCCCATCTAGCGGATAAGGAATATCCGCTAGATGGGCGTTTATGGTTTTTGTTTTTGGAAACATTTGACTGACTCTGCCCTGTCTACCACTTGCACTTGCAGTGATTGGAAAAGTTCTGATAGCGCTAAAAAACCAATTGCCAGCAAAACTTAAACCACTAAGGACATCAATAAAATTTTTTCAGTCTAGAAAACGCCGTAAATAACTGCTCCAATAACGATAAAAGCAGCTGTTGAAATGAAGAACAATCTTAGAACTTGTGCATCTGTTTCTCTTCTATTGATTTCGCCCATAACTAATCTCCTTGTTTAAGGTATTTCTTTGATTAAGAATTAAAGTCGACAAATAATCGACCCCCCCCTGCTTACACGATCACAAAATTTTTGTGGTCATGAAACTTTATCTCCGCTCCTAAGATTCACTATTACAGTGATCCTTGATTGATGGAACCGAGTACTTCATTCGCAATCATCTCGCATCGCTTGATTACTGCAGTGACAAATTCTAACTCACATTTAACAACAATGAAAGTATTGAAATTAAGCATCTCCCCTATTTATTGTAAAAATCCACTCAATCCGGCAGCATTTTTTCAAACAAACCCCCAGCCTGCCTTACTTATGGCCTTTTCAAAGTCATATCCATCCATTGATTTTAGAATTCTAATGGATTCAAATTACACTCATAATGCTAAAGACTTCACGTAGCCCGTTAGTTCCAGATAGCCACGCCCAGCAGGCTGATTGTCTCTAATCAGTGTCACTGCCCCTTCCCAGTAAACCGCTCCGGTAGATTGGCGTGAATCGAGTTCCTGATCATCCAGCAATGGCGTAAGCTGCCATTCAATCTCACCGGTACGAATATGCATCTCGACAGGATAAACCGCATCGGTATGCGGCGACTTCCAGGTGCGCGTAGGTGTAAATTCCACTTGTTCCGGATTAAAAAATTTAACCTCGCCTGATACATCGCGCAATGCGGCATAGGCCCAAACTTTACCACCATTCTTTTTACGTATTTGAAAAACCATCAAGGATGACCCGTCATCCAGATTGGCACCGACCCAATCCCAACCGTCAGCCTCCGGATCCAGATAAGCAGTCGACCATTCGTGATCAAGCCAAGCACGGCCGTTGACAGTAACCGGCTTATTTTGACGAAAAACCGTGCCGGTTACACTTAAATGCGGTTCGCTATAGTAATAACTTGCTTGCTCTGGCTTCGGTCCTTTGCGGGAAAAACCGTTTTGATCTTGCAGCATCAGCATTTGTGTCGGAGTCAAGGATAATTGCAAACCAAAATCACCGGTTCGCATATCCACCTGATAACGTCCATCCTCCTCACGCACCAGGGTCCAATCATCCAGCTTCACATCGGTATTGCCTGGTCTGGCATAAGCCAGATCAAAACCTTCACGCGCAGATTTCTCAGTATGCATCAGCTTGCCCGCGGCAGGATCGGATAATGCCAGATGCGCGATAATTAAATATTTCGCTGCAAAGCGGCTTGGATTGTCCTGATTCTGGTCAGTCGCATAACGAAAAAAGGTAACCTGAAAGCCCAGTGGTTTCTTATCTGCCGTCTCCAACCAGCCGGTGATATACCACCATTCAATTCGAAAATCCTGATGCGCACCGTAATCATGTGGAAAAGTTAGCTTATAGTCGGGCACGACCGGCAACAACCGGGAAGATTCAGCGATCGTCTCCGCAGCAACCAAGCTTAGAATCAGCATAATCATGCTGACAAAACGCAAGAAATAACGCCTACCGGTATTTTTACTCTCCGCCATCACCAATCCTCCCGCACCGCACGTATCACATTACCGGATACGACCTGCCTCCCGGCCAGCAGTGCCGTCAGCGCCGCTGAAACCAACATAATCCCGGCGATCATCGTCAACCAACCCCATGGCAGATGCAATTGCATGGTCCAATGGAAGGATTGCGGATTGACAATAAAAACCAGAATTAGACTGATACCCCACCCCAATACAAAACCCAACACAATTCCAAGCAGCGTTAACAAACCACCTTCCGCAGCCAGCATCGCAAAAATTTGCCGCCGCATGACACCAATATGGCGCAACATACCGAATTCTTTCGCACGCGCCAATGTTTGCGCCGAGAAACTGGCCGCCACGCCCAATAATCCGATCACGACTGCCACCATTTCCAATATATAAGTCACCGCAAAACTGCGATCAAATATTTCCAAGCTTAATGCGCGCATATCACTCGACCGGGAGATCTCCAGTGCTGCACCGAATGGCAATTGCCGCAAATTTGCAATAGCTGCATCCGGCGTCATCCCAGTCTGTAACCACAAAGCGACCGTATTAACACTCAAATCCCCAGTTAATCTCTGATAATCCGCCAGTTGCATCTGTACCGCGCCAAATTGACGGCCATAATCACGCCACACACCGGCAACCAGAAACTCACTGAATGTTGCGCCGATCGGCAATGTCACTTTTTCTCCTACCCGGTAACCATATAAATCAACCATCGCTTCCGACACCCAGACCGGCATTACATTTCCGGGCAGCGCTCCCGGCGCAATCCTATCATCCGTCAGCGGCAGTGTATTCCGCGCATCGGTTCTATCGACAGGCCTAGCAAACAAGGTGATTTCCGGCCGGTTCGCGTCGAGTGATAGTTGCTGCGTACGGAAAAAATCCACACGATCAAAACCGGGTAGCTCGGCTATCGCCTTTTGCGTGTCGAGTTGGAAACCGCCTTGATCACCGCTTGCCGCAGCGCGCACATATAAATCGGCCGGTAACACATGCCCCAGCCAGTCATCGATCGATACGCGGAAACTCGTCACCATAATCGCCATTGCCACCATCAGACTAAAACTGGCCAGTATCCCCCCCAGCGCGATAGCAGCCTGGTTAGGCGCATTTGCCAGGCGCGCCAGCACCAGTGTAAAAACAGCGCTTAACCGGTAACGCTGCAATTGGCTCAATAGCCTCGAAAAAACCCATGCCGCAAAACGCGGCATCAACGCAATACCACCGATCAACAGTAGTGCAATGGCCAGATAGCCGAAAACCGGCAGCCCAAAAATGGGCGGTAGCTGTGTGAACAGCAGGGCAACCAGTAAACAAATCACAGCAAACCAAGGCGGTGAGAATTTTGCCATGGCCACATCCTCACTGCCGGACCGCAAAGCCAGCGCCGGCTTAGCACGCGCTGCCTCTAATGCCGGTGCGATACTTCCTAGCATTGTCACAATGAGCCCAACCAGAAAGAATATCAATGCAGCCATTGGATCAAAATAAATGCTGGGCTTAACACCCGGAAAAAAGTTAGTACCCAAATCTCCGCCCAGCAACTGAATCGCTGTGGCTGCAATGGCATACCCTAGGCCCAATCCCAGCAGCGAGCCGATCACCCCGAGGATCGCCCCTTCGGTGATAATTTGCCGCAATAGCTGTTGCCGTGTAAAACCCAGGACGCGCAACAGCGCAAATTGCTGGCGCCTCCGAATGACTGAGAGTACCTGCGTGGAAAACACCAGAAACGTGCCGGTAAACAGCGCCACCAGCGCCAGCATGTTCAAGTTGACCCGGTATGCACGCGACATATTGGCAATCCGCTTTTCCTGATCGATTGCCTCAGTCACCCGATACGATTCGCCCAGTTGCTCAGCCAACTTGACTTTAAACGCTGCATGATTGACAACATTCTTTAGCTTCAACTCGATCCGTGACAATAAACCGAGCTGCTGGAAGCGCCACTGCGCCACACCAATATCCATCACCGCAATGCGTTGCCCTGCCCGCGCCCGCACCAAACCGCCTGCCACGCGCAAGGTAATGGTTTGCAAGCCCACATGCAGGGATAGCGAATCGCCTTGTTCAACTTGCAACCATTCCATCGCGGCTGGCGACAGAAAAATAGCATCGCTTGCTAGCCGATCCAGCGTTTTTCCTTCCTCAGTCAATCCCAGTAAATCCGGCGAAATCTGCACCGCCCGAAACATATCAATCCCGATGATTTTCAGTTTGTGATCGTTTCTGTTTTGCAGTTTACCCGGCACCACCACATCCAATTCCAAAACCGGATTCGCTAACGCCACACCTTCGGTGTTGGCCAACAACGGATAAAGCGACTCATCAAAAAACGCTTTCCGGCCATATACCTGTAAATCCGATTGTCCGGAAAGGCTCTTGCTCGCCGCAGAAAATTCATTGAACGCCGCCGTATTGATCAAATGGATTGAAAACGCCATAGCGACACCAATGGCAATGGCAACGAGTGCCACGATCATTTGCACAAAATGCGCACGCCATTCACCGAATAGCAGCCAGCGGGATAACGATGCCGAATTCATTCGCTGTGCTCTGATTTCACCGGATGCAAGCCATCCTTGGTTAAATTCAACACAAAGTCCGCCGTTGCGGCCGCTGCATGCGAATGCGTCACGAGAATACCCGTAGCGCCATTGGTTTTTATTTCCGTGCGCATCAACTGGAGAATCTCGTGCGCCGTATCCGGGTCGAGATTACCCGTCGGCTCGTCCGCCAGCACCAATTTAGGCCGGTGTATCAGTGCCCGCGCAATCGCAACACGCTGCAACTCACCGCCGGATAACTGACGCGGAAAATGATGCCCGCGATCGCGCAACCCCACATCAGCCAGCATCTGTTCCACACGATCCGTTGGCACGCCATTCAACAATAAAGGCAAAGCAATATTCTGCGATAAGGTCAGATGCGGCAATACATGGAATGCTTGAAAGATGAAACCAAACTGCTCGCGCCGCAATTGTGTAGCGGCATCATCATCCAACGATGAAATCGCCATGCCATTAATGCGGATCTCGCCCGAATCCGGCGTATCCAGCCCGGCAATCAGATTCAACAGCGTCGATTTGCCCACACCCGAATCGCCCATGATGGCCACATACTCACCTGCTTTCAGGGTATACGTTAAATGGGTCAACACCTTCCGCCCTTCGGCGTAGGCCTTATTCACATTAATTAGTTCAAGCATCTGCACTGACACCGCTGGATGTGGGACTACTTTCTAAATTCATGGAAACATACCTCTATGACCCGGATAAACTGTAGAAAAAATAAAACCGTACTTTAACAAACACGCCGATTTATGCTTAAATGTACCACGTAACAAAAATTAATTTTAAGCACTTGTAAAAATACAGGAGAAATATTATGGCAAAAGCCAGTGCACGTCACATTTTGGTAAAAACCGAAGAACAATGTAACAACCTGAAAGCAGAAATTGAAAATGGCGCAGAATTCGGTCAATTGGCACAACAACACTCGTTATGCCCATCCGGCAAACAAGGCGGCGACTTGGGCGAATTTGGCCGCGGACAAATGGTTAAAGAATTTGATACGGTCGTTTTCAGTGCACCAGTGGGTGAAGTGCAAGGACCGGTTAAAACGCAGTTTGGGTATCATTTGCTGGAAGTGACTAAGCGGAGCGAATGATCATCTAGTGCTCTGACCGTAGGATACTTTACTGAATTGAATCACAATTTTGCTTTCTTTCGATAATTTAAAACAAAAATGCTGATATACGAAATGATTAACGGTGAATACAGCAACGGGGCTTTTGCTTGCGTGTTTTTTGATAATTCCGGATTCGCAACAAAAATATTTTTTAAAAAGAAAGATATATCTCGGGAAGATATTGAGAAAGTATTTCAATATGAAGTTGATGCTCATGAAATAGCAGCAAAAAATGAAAATATCAAGAAATATGTACCAGAATTCTTTGGAACAATTCAGTGCAATCAGAAGAAAATAATAGATTCCTGTAATAAAGATATATCGGACCGGTTCCATCTTGATCTAGCTTATAAAATGAAGAAAATTGATGCAGTTTCCGAAGAAAAAGGCCTTAATGATAAGAGGCTAATAGAACTATTTACGCAAGCAGGAATTGAATATGTTAAAGATTGCTCTGTATTAATTGATAAGGATACGAACACTTTCGTAATAGACTTTGCTACTAAAGAGCACGAAATTATTCATAAAGATTTATGGGCTGATTCACATTCCAGATAAATTTTGTTTGAAATACTTTCTCATTTTAATTGGTCAATTTCTCTTCTAAAAACCAACCACTTCTGTCAATCCAATTTATTTATCAGTCTCGAATCATTGAAAAAATGCAAACACAAAACCGAGCAAGACAAATCCTGATCCACGGCCTGGCTTTAGTATTAGTCGGCATCATCTGGGGACTGGTGATGCCGCATACGCCCTTCCCTCGGCTGGCACTGAGCGCGCACATTCAAGCTGTGCTGAACGGTATGCTGTTCACGTTGATGGCGGTGCTGCTTCTTACGCTGCCGCATAAGGTCAGCGCGCGCTCGGCTTTAGTCATGCTCTGATTGCCGCTTGCTTGACGTGGCTCACCGTCGTTTCCGAAATCGCCAATGCCTGGTGGGGTACTGCGGAATCGCTGGCAATCGCGGCGCAGCAGACCGGTGCAAGCGGCGCTGCTGCGTGGCAGGAGCAGTTTGTAAAACTGACGCATATCCCGGCCATTATCGGGCTAATCGTCGCCTGGATACTGCTCATTGCCAGATTTGTGAAGAAACCCGATTCTCAAGATTAATCCATCCAGTTTATAGCAATCACAGCAGCGCCCGCTATCCGGCGGGATTCATTAATGACAGATTTCCCTAAGAACACGCAAACCCGCTGGCAGAGCATCAAAAAAGCAGCGCAATTTATCGCCCCTTACCAGCGCCAGGTCGCCTACAGCTTACTGGCTCTGTTATTTACTGCGACGATTACGTTATCCATCGGACAAGGTATCCGCTTGCTCATTGATCAAGGATTTGCGACACAATCCAAAGAACTGTTGAGTCAATATGTGGTGATCTTTTTACTGCTGGTGATAGCCCTGGCTGTGGGTACTTTTACCCGTTACTACTGGGTCACCTGGCTGGGCGAGCGGGTGATTGCCGATATTCGCAGCAAAGTATTCAATCATCTGATTCATCTGCACCCGGGGTTTTTTGAGGAAAACCGCAGCCTCGAAATCCAATCGCGCCTGACCGCCGATATGACGTTACTGCAAACCGTGATCGGGTCATCCGTATCGTTCGCGTTACGTAATCTGATCATGATGATAGGCGGCATTATCTGGTTATTTATCACCAATGCGAAACTGGCCGCACTGGTCACAATTTGCGTGCCGCTGGTGGTGGTGCCGATATTGATTTATGGCCGCCGCGTGCGGCATTTGTCGCGCCAAAGCCAGGATAAAATCGCTGCGGTCGGCGCTTATGTCGGTGAAGTGCTTGGCCAGATCAAAACAGTTCAAGCCTACAATCATCAATCCATTGATCAACGCAAATTTTATGACCAAGTAGAAGAAGCCTTTGCCGTCGCAAAACAGCGCGCCACGCAACGCGCTTTACTGATCGCCATCGTCATCCTGCTGGTGCTGGGTGCCGTGGGATTCATGCTATGGGTGGGCGGCATTGATGTGATCGAAGGCCGTATCAGTGCAGGCGAATTGGCTGCTTTTGTATTCTATAGCGTCATCGTTGGTTCGGCCGTTGCCTCTATTTCGGAAGTGATTGGTGAGTTACAACGTGCCGCCGGAGCTGCCGAGCGGACGATAGAATTATTACAAGCGCCGAATCTGATTCAATCGCCTGATAAACCCAGTCCATTGCCGAAAGTATCTGGAAATATCGACATCGAGCAATTGTGCTTTGCCTACCCTTCGCGTCCCGATGTGCTTGCTATCGATCATTTGACGCTGACTATCCGGGCGGGAGAAACGCTGGCCTTGGTAGGCCCTTCGGGTGCGGGAAAATCTACGTTGTTTGATTTGTTGCTGCGCTTCTTTGACAATCAATCCGGCAGTATCAAATTGGAAGGTATTGATATCCGGAACCTGGATATTTTTGTCTTACGCCGGTGCTTTGCACTGGTCGCACAAAACCCGGCTTTATTTTATGGCACCATCAGCGACAATCTGCGCTATGCCCGACCCGATGCCAGTGATGCGGAAGTGGAAGCTGCGGCCGATGCAGCCTACGCGCACGATTTTATCAGCAAATTGCCGCAAGGCTATCAAACACAGTTGGGAGATTCCGGATTGGGACTGTCGGGCGGGCAAAAGCAACGGCTGGCCATTGCACGCGCCATATTGGCTGACGCACCGATACTTTTATTAGATGAAGCCACCAGCGCGCTGGATGCGCAAAGTGAGTTTTGGGTGCAGCAAGCGCTGCAACGATTGATGCGCAACCGCACTACACTGGTTATTGCTCATCGTTTGGCAACCGTGCAATCCGCCGATCGGATTGCCGTGCTCGATCATGGCCGACTGGACGCATTGGGGACGCATACCGAATTGTTGCAATCAAGCGAGTTGTATGCACGGCTGGCTGCACTGCAATTACAACCGCAATAAGCACCCTTACGCTGATTGGTCGGTTACTTGGTGGTTAAGCCCGGCACCTGCCGATTGAATCACGCGTGATAATGTATTGCGTGCGGCGCGCATCCCCGTCCCCATTTGCATAAGTGTAGTTAAATGGACAGAGCGTTTTAGTATCAATGCCGTCAGACGAATGGGATTTACCGCGCCATCCGGATAGACGGCGCCGAAAAGTGCTTCCGGGGGTGAGAATTGAAGCGGATCGATGATGGCGCGTACTGCGATAAACGGAATGCCAGCCGCCGCCGCTACTGCTGCAATCGCAGCGCTTTCCATATCCACCGCACAGGCACCCGTTGCTTGCGCCAAATCCAGTTTTGCTTTGGTACCTGTCAATGGCACATCACTGTTCGCTAAGATACCATTCTGTACAGTAATCTCTGCCGGGAGCAGATTTTGTAATCGGTCACGCCAGGCTATGTTTACAGGCAACTGAGCATCCATATGTATCGCATCCGGCAAAACCAAATCGCCCGGCTTCAAATCGGGACTCAATGCTCCGGCAACACCGAAACTCACCAATGCCGATACGCCATGCTGATGCAATCCTTCAGCCGCTATCCGAGCGGCCTGAGCACCCATACCGCTGAGCCACAAAACTGCCAGGTCATCAACCGGCATGATTGTATTGAACGGAACACGCGCGGAAGACACGCAACTGGCCTCAGCCCGTAAGGCTGTCACCAGCCCGGTTATAGGCACGCAGCCACTGTTCTGGTCAACGCACGGTAACGTGCCAGTGCCCATAATGGGAAGAATTTTGAATATCCGTGATAGCGTAGATAGAAAACGCGCGGAAAGCCGGGCGCCGTGAACCAAGGTTCTTCCCACAAATGATCACTCGATTGATTGCGCAACAAGTAATTAATGCCTCTGCGTACCGATTCGCTGTTTACCTCACCGGCCGCCATCAAACCCAGCACAGCCCAAGCGGTTTGAAACGCGGTACTGGTTTCTGGAAACTTACCAGCAAGCTGGGTATCCAGATAAGAGTCGTTGGTTTCACCCCAACCGCCATCCGCTCTTTGTACGGATTCTAACCACTGCACGGCACGGCGCACCGATTTATGTTGCATATCAAACTGAACCAAACGGAATGCTTCCAGAACAGACCATGTACCATAAATATAATTAGTACCCCAGCGCCCGAACCAAGCACCGTTGGACTCCTGTTCCCGCAACAAATAGCTGATACCGCGCAGCACAGCATGTTGGTGATGCGATTTACCATATTTTCCAAGAAAACCAACACAACGCGCTGTCACATCGCTGGTCGGCGGATCGATCAACGCGCCGTGATCGGCAAAAGGAATCTCATTCAGATAGTGGTAAGTATTGTCGATGTTAAAGGCTGCAAAACCGCCATTGCGCGACTGCATGCCACACAGCCAGTTGGCTGCGCGTTCCAAAGGCTTCTGATAACGCTCTGCATCGCCCTGGTCCATTGCCCAGGCAACCGCAGCGGTATCATCAAGGTCAGGATAATGCGGATTCGCATATTGAAAAGCCCAACCGCCGCCTGGCAAATCCGGACAATTATCGCGCCAGTCACCCGGCTCATCCAGAATCTGTTGTTCCACCAGCCAATCCAGCGCCTGCAGCACCGGTTTCTGATCCGTCGTTGGATCTTCCTGCAACGCCAGACTTGTTAACACGGTGTCCCAGACCGGCGAGGTACAAGGCTGGCACCAAACGCGTTCCCCTTCATCGACCAGCAATCCGCGCAATGCATTGCGGCACTGCACGCGATTGGGATGATCATACGCATAGCCCAGTAATGCCAATGATTCATGCGCATTGACCATAGCTGGAAAAATTGCACCGATGCCACATTCTCCGTTCAAACGTTCAAGGGTCCAATTTTCTGCACGGCGTATGGCGTATTGACGTATTGATTGGGGAAGTCTGGGTTCCACGCGCGACAATACGCGCTCAGTCAACATAAAAAAGCGTTTTAGCAGCGTTCCCGCCTTTGGGAAATAATTCTTTTCTTCTTCCGGTGGAATGATAAACAGCTCACGAATGTGCACTTGTCGCGGATTAACAGCACGCGCCTTCATCGTACACAGAATGGACAAAGGCACCATCACGGTCCGTGACCAGTAAGAAACTTTACTCAGATGAAAAGGAAACCAGCGCGGCAACAGAACAAGTTCTGCCGGAACAACGGGTACACCACGCCAAGGAATCTGGTCATACATTGCCAGCAACAAACGGGTAAAAACATTCGCTTTGGCTGCGCCGCCGCGTTCCAAAATAGCTTCCCGTGCGCGCACCATATGCGCTGCATCGGGAGAATCGCCCACCAGTTTCAGGGCATAATACGCTTTAATGGTGCAACTGATATCAAAAGCCCCGCCATAATACAGCGGCCAGCCACCATGGCTAAGATCCTGCTTATCACGGATGAAACGCGCTATTCTGGTTTCTAATAAAACATCCACTTCATCCATGAAATGCATCATCAAAATATACTCTGCAGGGATCGTGCAATCCGCTTCCAACGGGAAACACCAATGCCCATCCGCATTTTGTAAAGACAACATGGCCGCGCGAGCTTGGGAAAATTTAATTTCCAGCTCACTGGTATTGATTGCTTCCTGATTCAGGTTTGATGCTGTCTTCGAAAAAGCTGTCTCATCTTCAAGAGTAGAATCACCTTGTTGCTGCGATATATTAGATATTCTTTGAAACCCGTCCATATTCCTAAGCGCCCTGTCTGTTACAAATATCCCAATAGATTTAATGCCTATTATCAATTCTGCTTGGCTGAAATGGATTTTTCACATAAGATTTCTTCCTGTAAATATCTAACAAACTCGTTTAAATCACCTGGCTATCAAGCCTCATTAATCATAATTTCTTTTCTTTTTTTATTTTTGTTTTTTCTAATTCTTTTTCAAACGGATTATCTTGAAAAGGATCATAGTAAAGATCTAATGGCAGTTTACCATCATGAATCAGAAATTCACGTTGCTGCAGCGATGCTTCACGTACAAACAAGTAGGGATCCAGCGCGGCTTCATCGCGAATACGCATTGGACCGGATAAACGAGCGCGTTTGTCGATAGCACCCAGGATAGTTAAAGGAGCAGCGAATGTTGTACCTACCGCAAGACCAGCGTAAAAAAGTACATTAGTCAAAAGACCCACCGGAATATTGGTTACATCACGCTCACTACTGGGACCTAAAAGCGGAATAAACAAATAAGAACCCGTATTCACACCCCATACGCCTAATGTTTGCCCAAAATCTTCATCATGCTTTTTTAGCCCCATGTGGGTGGCCATATCAAAAAAGCCAAACATTCCGACCGTTGAGTTCACAAAAAAACGCAGTGTGTCTTCAGCGCCCTGCTTGACTTTGCCTTGTAAGAAAGAATTCAGCACAACATTAGGATAAGACAGATTATCGTAAAAATTCCCAATAGACCGCTGGGCGTCGTTGGGCACATAGTCAATGTAGGCATTCACAACAGGCTCAAACAACAAACGATCAACGCGATCAGTAAAATTATAAGAAGCTCTGTTCACATTCTCAAGCGGATCAACCGGATCTAAATGCTGATCACTATTCTTTGCCGTTGTTGCACAACCTTGGAAAATTGTGATGCACAAAGATAATACAATAATAATTAGATGGTTATGATTTACTATTGAACTTATATTTCTCAAGATTCCGATCTTCTCACTCATTTGCTTATAAAACAATCAGCCTTCAAACTTTCTTCAGCAATGCAGACGTCGTATTATCAACCCGCTACTCAGTAGCCATTCCATTTGATCAATAAGTGTCCGAACACCCAAGCAGACTGGCACATTATTTTTAATAACCTTTGAGCGGCAGTCAGAAACACTTTAATATTTGTTCCACACTCGCTTCTACCAGACTGTTCTTACGTGCATTTCCGGTCAAAATTAATTCAGCCGCAGTATACACTACTCCTTCAATATGATGCTTCGTTATCCCTGCAAAATAACCCGGATTCCTTCATATTTGACGTGATTAAAGCCACCTTTCCGATGGCCTTAATATGGACTAACCAACAAATAACAGAATCTTTGAATTCTTATAAGCGACATATGAATCACCACAGATCCAGAATTATTTAGACTTGAGGCTATGCACACAACACGTGACTAACACAATGACCTATCCTGCAAACAATTCAACTTTCTCGCTCTCCATGCACAATTTCTATTAATTTTAAAGCTTGCAATTCCATTTCAATAACAAAATCGTCGACTTTTGCACGAAAATGGCGATAAAAAATCATGCTGGGAATCGCCACGAGTATGCCAAATGCTGAGTTATACAAGGCGACAGAAATTCCATATGCTAGCTGCGCCGGGTTGCTTCCGGTAGGCGAATTCGAACCGAAGATTTCTATCATACCGACCAAAGTACCAAACAAACCCATCAAAGGACTCAACGCAGCAATAGTCCCCAACGTAGTCAGATAGCGGCTCAGATCATGCGCAACCACACGACCAGATTCTTCAATCGACTCTTTCATGATTTCACGCGAGCTTTTCACATTTTTAAGCCCGGCAGCAAGAATTCTTCCCAATGGAGAATGTTTCTGCAAATGCGCAAGCATCTCCGGATTGACGCCACCGCGTTTATATTCACTGAGTACTTTAGGCAATAATTCTTTAGGTGAAATAACACTTAAACGCAATGTCCACATCCGTTCCCCAATAATGCCTAAGGCAACTACTGAAGCGAAAATGATTGGCCAGATCGGCCAGCCGGCCGCTTGAATTAAAGATAACACGTGATAGTCTCCTCACTCACTGTAGATCCAGGTATTATTCTGTGGCGTACTATACTACCTGATTTGCTTATTTTATAACTAAGTAACCAATTCGGCACGAATGAATCTTGATCGTGCATTTTCAGCCAGGAAAAATGGCTGATTTTTTATCCACAATTTCTGTGGATAAGTTTGTGAATAGGTAACAAGTTTAAGAATTAAGTTATCAAACCTAAACAGCTTTTCCAGATTGACTGTTTTTTAATCTAAAACAAATACATTAATAAACATTAACTTAATTTACACTTCCTGACCAAAACGGTCTCTAGAATTACATTAATCACGCTGTTTCAGCAAACTATGTGGATTATTACACAATATCAAAATGAGTCTGTTTCCAATCTCAAGTCTTCTCCATAAAGTGCTTACGGTAAGCGAATTAAACAGCAACACCAAGCAATTTCTGGAACAGAACATACCTTTACTGTGGGTTAAAGGTGAAATTTCAAATTTAAAGTGTTATCAGTCGGGCCATTGGTATTTTTCCCTAAAAGACGCCAGTGCACAAATACGCTGCGTCCTATTCAGCCACAAGAATCAATACATGGATTGGCAACCAAAAGATGGTATGCAAGTCGAAGTGCTGGCGCTCGTTACACTGTATGAGCCGCGCGGCGATTTTCAGTTGAACATTGAAACCATGCGCCGTGCCGGCTCAGGTGAGTTATTTGAGGCATTTGAAAAACTTAAATCCAAATTGGAAAAAGCCGGACTATTCAGCCCCGCAAATAAAAAACCGTTACCCGCATTCCCCAAACAAATCGGCATCATCACATCGCCGGATACTGCCGCATTACGTGACGTATTATCGACATTACAACGCCGCATGCCGGCATTGCCGATCATCATCTACCCCACTCTGGTGCAGGGAAAGGCAGCCGCCAATACTATTGCAGATGCCATTAAAATTGCGTGCCGGCGAGCGGAATGTGATGTATTGATACTCTGCCGGGGTGGTGGCAGCATTGAGGATCTATGGGCATTCAACGAAGAAATTGTAGCGCTTGCGATTGCTGCCAGCTCCATACCGATCATCAGTGGCATCGGCCATGAAACAGACTTCACCATTGCAGACTTTGTCGCCGACATCCGCGCGCCCACGCCGACCGGAGCTGCTGAACTGTCCAGCAAGGATCACAAGGAATTAAGCCGCCACCTAAAAACCTTGCACCAGCGCATGTATCGCATCACTTTGCATCATATTGAATACGCAATGCAGAAAATGGATATCCTGACTCATCGTTTAGTTCATCCAGGCGACCGGATCAAACAGCAACACATGCATTTGCAACATTTGCAGAATCGATTCATCAAGACTTGGACACATCAGATCGAAAAACAACACTGGAAATTACTCGAGTTCAATCAACGGCTAGCAGCCGCAAGTCCAGGTATTGTTCGACTGGAGGTGCAGCAAAAAGAATTCGCCGCACGTTTCCGCTACACATTTTCCCGCTATTTCGAAACACTGTCAGTCAACCTGCAGCATTTACAAACACAGTTATCACACCTAAATCCGCAATCGGTTCTGGAACGCGGCTACAGCATCTCCTATACCCTGCAAAACACCGTAATCCGTGACAGCAAACAAATTCATTCCGGCGATAGAATTCAGGTAAAATTCGCGCACGGAATGTGTGAAGCTGATGTCAGAAAAACAAAAGATTCTTGATAAAAGCACAGGGATCTTATATTAATTCCACTTTATTTAATAAGGACATAGATTGTCGATGCCAAAAACTTTTCTGATTCTGGGCGCCATAAATGCCTTTTTATGCATCGCACTGGGTGCCTTTGGTGCACACGGCCTGAAACAAACACTATCAGAAAGTATGCTGGCAGTGTATCAAACAGGAATTCAATATCATTTTTATCATGCTTTCGGGATTCTCATCATTGGCTTGTTATTGCTGCATTTTCCCAAGTCCCGCTTAATCCCGATATCCGGCTGGTTGATGATGGCCGGGATTATTTTATTCAGTTTCAGCCTTTACACATTAAGCCTGACCGGAATGCGCGCACTGGGCATGATCACACCATTCGGTGGCGTTTCGTTTCTCAGTGCATGGGCTTTGCTTGTCTATGCCATCTGGAAAGAAAAATAAGAGCGACTCGTTGTTAGCGCGCAACTTTATCATCTGCAGCTTTTAACCAGGCTGCAGATGTGTCCTATTCAGTTATAAAAGCACCCAAAAACACATCACCTTTATCGCAAATACTTCAAGAACCAGTTGGCTGCAAGCTGTGCAGCCTGCTCTAATGTACCCGGTTCTTCAAATAAATGTGTCGCGCCAGGTACGAGCATTAGTTCTTTCTCGCATTTCATCAAAGCATAGGCTTGCTCGTTCAGCTCAATCACACCGTAATCCGCACCACCCACGATAAGCAGCACCGGTGCAATCACTTGGCTCAGCGCGACTTCTCCAGCCAGATCAGGGCGTCCGCCGCGCGATACCACGGCAGCAATCTCGCTCCCCATTTCTGCTGCGGCCTGTAATGCAGCGGCTGCACCGGTACTGGCACCAAAATAACCGATACGCAAAGCCTTTGCTTCCGGATTAGCCTGCAGCCAAGCTGTGGCGGCAAGCAGGCGGCGCGTCAGCAAGTCGATATCGAAACGCATCGCATAATCTTGATCTTCGGCGCGTGTCAGCAGATCGAATAACAGCGTACCGATGCCTTGTTGCTGCAGCACATTGGCAACAAAAGTATTGCGAGGACTGAAACGGCTGCTGCCGCTGCCATGAGCAAACAGTACGACACCCGATGCAGCGGACGGCAATATAAGTTCGCCACTGAGTTCAACGGAACCGGCTGGAATTTTTACGGTATTCATACTGTCGCTCCGATCCTGACCGGGATACGCTGCCTGCCGAATTGGCCGGAAAATTGTCCAAAACGACCTGCAATCGCAGCATTACAGCTTTCACAACGTCCATCCTGCGTCAGGTGATACTGTTTGATTTCGTACCAGTCGCGCACGATTACAGCATTTCCGCATGCCGGACAATACGTCGTATCGCCTTCAAGGTTATGCACATTGCCGGTGTACACATACTGCAATCCCGCATCCAGCGCGATCTTACGTGCCTGAATCAATGTTTTGGCCGGTGTAGACGGTATATCATTCAGTTTGTAATCGGGATGAAAGGCACTGAAATGCAGCGGCACATCGGTACCCAGTTCTTTCACGATCCAATCGCTCATCGCGCTAATTTCCTGACTCGAATCATTAAGGCCTGGAATCAATAACGTAGTCAACTCAAGCCACACATCGGTTTCATGTTTGAGATATTTCAATGTATCCAACACAGGCTGCAGGTGCGATCCGGTTTGCTTGACATAAAACTCATCGGTAAATGCCTTGAGATCAACATTGGCGGCATCCATCTTGGCAAAAAAGTCACGCCGCGGTTGCGCGTGAATATAACCCGCCGTCACGGCCACAGTCTTGATGTCTCTGGCATGACAGGCATCCGCCACGTCCATCGCATACTCGGCAAAAATTACCGGATCGTTGTAAGTGAACGCAACACTCTTGCAACCCTGTTTTTCCGCACTGCGCGCAACAGCTTCGGGACTGGCTTGATCCAGTAGCTTGTCAAAGCTACGCGATTTGGAAATATCCCAATTCTGGCAAAATTTGCAAGCAAGGTTACAACCCGCAGTGCCAAATGACAAAACACTGCTGCCGGGATAAAACTGGTTTAAGGGCTTTTTCTCGATGGGATCGATACAAAAACCGGATGAACGCCCGTAAGTCGTCAATACCATCGCATCGCCGACGCGCCCCCGGACAAAACAAGCGCCACGCTGCCCTTCATGCAATTTGCAATCGCGCGGACACAAATCACATTGGATCCGGCCATCGCCAAGCTGATGCCAATATTTCGCTGGATATCGCTCAGCGGCACTAATCGGCTCATCCATTGGCATATTCCTTGGAATAATCCGTCTCACGCCATTTACTCACGGTATAGAGGGATAACTTAACATCTTCAGCCCAAAAATCCTCAGACAATCTGGCCTTGGATTTTAACCGAGCAAGAAACTGCCGCGGTTGCGGAAAACTTTCCCATACCTGGGGTAAGAATGTGCTGCGATAAGGCCCATACTCGAACACAACCCCGTCAATATCCGGACGCAATTGCGCCAAAGCATCGGCCTCACTAGTAAAACCTAGCGGTTGCAACTCGGAGAGTAGTGATACTTCCAAGCTGACTGTACCCAACTCATCCGCCGCCAAAGGCGAAAAACGGGGATCGTACAAAGCGGCCGACACGGCATTATTGCTCACATCTTCAATCAATGGATCGCAAGCTTGCAGCGAACCGATACAACCCCGCAATTCACCCCATTGCGTCAAGGTGACAAACGTTGCTCCCGGCTCGGATAGCCACGGCATATTTTCATCAACTTCTGCTGCAGGTGCACTGGATACACGTAAAGCACGGGAAATGGCCGTACGTGCAATTTGTAACAGTATTTTTCCTTGCTCATTTTTCTCAACTAACATGCGCTTATCTCCCATTAGTTAAATGCAATCGCCGCATAACCGACCACTTGGTCGCGTGAACCTGCAGTATCTCCGGAGTTTCTCAGATCTAGCAAATGTGGTGTTAGATGATGCTGTTGAGCGGCGAGGATCAAGCCGTTAATAGCCGTACTCCCACACGCCTGATCATGGTCAATCGGCTGCCGTAACTTCACTATGGACTGAACCGTTTTACGGTCTACATGCTGTGCCGTCGCATACGGAAAATAGTGCGAAAGATCCGAACTGATCACAATCAAGGTTTCTTCCCCACCCCACAACTGTTCCAGCACTTCCGCCACTCCTTCTGCCGATGTCATGCCAACCGCCAGCGGCAGCAAGGTAAAATCGCTCAAAACCTTTTGTAGGAATGGCAATTGCACCTCCAGGGAATGTTCCAGGATAAGCGCTTCCTTACTGATGGTCACTTGGGGTAAATGGGCAATCGCGTTGATTAAATCGGTATCCAATTTCACGCTGCCCAACGGCGTGTCAAAAACATCCACTCCCGGCAAAGCCAGACCCTGCACAGCGACACGATGCGCAGGGCCGAGCAATACGACGCGCCGGATTGCTGCTGCAACAGAATGCAGGCTGGCATACGCTGTCGCAGCGATTGCACCGGAATACACGTAACCCGCATGCGGAACAATCAATGCTTTGGGTTTGAAATCATGAAATTCCGCCTTCGCAAGCAAGTGCTGAACATCCTGTTCAAGCTGCCGTGCATCAGCGGAGTAAAACAAACCTGCCACCGCAGGCGAACGAATCGTAGTCATAGTCCTTTCTTCTCCAGAAGTCTTATTTATATAGGTATAAGACTCAAAATCAAGAAAAAGATTGCAACTGTCTGGTCAATTCACATTCAACGTTCCGATGGAATCCATCCACTATTTAGAATCTTAATTGCATGGCTCTGATGACGCAAGCATAGCCCATAGCGAACCAACGCTGCTTCAAAATCTGGAAAGTTTAACAAGGACATACCCGGCTTTTCCCATAGATCTTGCAGAAGGATCAACGTCAACTGATCATCATTATGACAATCATGTGGAAGAAATCCCAGCGCCTGAGCTGCTTGAAAAGCCAATTGCGCAAGCGGTGGCTTTGCCTTATTCCAGCGGCCGCGCAATTCTCGTAGAAAAATCTGTATCGTTACCGGGCCCATCCCTTTGCCAAGGTTCATGACACGTTGCGCGAGATCATCCGAATCCAAAGCGACGGCGTGCAGATGGTTTAAATTCCCGGCATAACGATCCAGCAAGGCTTGGCTGACTGTAAGCATTTTGGTCGCTGTTTTGTGATCATAACGCGCATAGCCGCCTTCATCGAGTAGAGTATAACCAATCCATCCCAACCCGTACGGACAATACTCTCCGGCGTCAGCGGTGCGTTACGATCAAGTACTTGCCAGGGTATGCGTGGCGATCTTTTCTGAAATAGGCGCGCCATATAATAGGGCAGCAAGCAACCACTTGTAGATTTCCGCTGCATCCAGGTCATCCAGTTGAATGCCCAGTTGCTTCGAATATCGTCCACCAAACTTAGACACCAGCGATAGCGCATCCCGTGGTTTGTCCTGTGGATCAGGAAATGGACGAAGTGTTCTTGCATCGATTAAATCACACATCGATCATTTTGCAGTTGGGCTAAATGATATGAAAGTAATACTTCCGGTCACCACCCATCCCGGTAAGTATTCAACAGATTGGTTGCATTATTGGTAAACCGGGTGATGCTATGACGGTCAATTCTTAGATCTTCCAGGTCCACCTTACGTTCAGGCGAAATTTCTTTGGTACTAAAATTAAATTGAATCAGTGGTGTTACATGATGAGAATCTAAATAAAATTTTCCGGTATTATCGGTATTAGAAACCGGATCATGAACATCGGCAATCACATAAATTAATTCTTGAATCTCTTCGTTTGGTAATGTAATCGAATAAGTATCAAAAAAATGATCCGGAACAGGTGAAGAATTAAATGCAAATGTTTCCAGTCCCAAAACTGCGCCAATAGCCTGCGCCAATCCACCTCCTAAAGAATGACCAGTCACAGTAATTTTAATGCCGGGATACCGGCTGACTACGCCTTGGGCAAATCTAAACGCATCTTTAAATTGATCACTAACAGTCCCAATTCCTATGGCGGCATCTGCTATCGCATCTCGAGCAGTATCTTCCAATTCCTTAAATGAGCAAGGAAAATCGCAAGTTTCAGTACCACGAAATGCCAGCGCTAATTCATTGGTATCGCGGTTTTTATAGACACCGGCATCCATTCCGGAACTTTTCCCGTTGGATTCTATTAACTCCCAAGAATCAACCGTAACATTATCAAAGTCATATATTGCATCAGCAAGTTTCGCATAGGAAATAGACCGCCCCAGCAAATCAACCGCACGCCGCTCCTGGGGAAGTAACATGCCATAAGGTTTCCATGTGGTATTAGGGACATACCCGGGATTGTTGTACAGCGCAACAGTTTTCAGTTCAAACACCGAAACCGCATCATCGGTATCCGCATCGGAATCCGTCACCCAGGCCAGGCTAACGGTATAGCGTTCGGTACCATAAAGCTTCGGCACATCGACCTTGGGTAAAGTCAGCACGCCATTGAGAAATGAGAAGGTAGGACTATCCGCCGCGGAAGCATCGTCAAACTCCACAGTTAACAATTTAAACTGGTTCGGACTATCCGCTCCCAGCCATTGTAATGATGCTTTGTATAACTGATCACCCGATGAATCGGTCACAATGATTTTTTGCAGACAGACGAGACTATTCGCTTCCAGAAAAGTGGCCGGTGCAGTCAAATCCGTACACTCATCCGGCAATGCCTGCACCATTGGCGCAACAACCATCAGAATAGAAAAACTGATTATTCTGATTAACAGGCCGTTGAAAAACCCACCGAGTCGGGTAAAATTTGATTGAACCCACTCATTTCATAAATCATGCGCGGAATAGAACACTCGCAACAACAGCTTTTTAGCTATGTCAATCTGGAAGAACGGATCC